>JAJZGE010000003.1:17061-18335 GCA_021798675.1 Pseudomonadota bacterium
TGGCCGGCGCTGAGCCTGGAACTGTTCACCCAGTCCACCAACGGCGTCAGCGGCGGCCTGCTCAACGCCATCACCGGCACCTTCGCGCTGACCGCCGGGTCGCTGATCCTCGCCGCGCCGGTCGGGGTGTTCGCCGGCATCTACGTCTCCGAGTACCGCAGCAGCCCCTTCGCGCGGCTGATCCGCTACCTGTCGGACGTGATGGTAGGCGTGCCCTCCATCGTATTCGGCCTGTTCGGCTACATCACCATGGTGACCTGGCTGGGCTGGCAGTTCTCGATGCTGGCGGGCTGCATCACGCTGGCGCTAATGATCATCCCCTACATCCTGCGCACCACCGAGCTGGCCCTGCACGGCGTGGCGCCGGAACTGCGCGAAGCCGCCTACGCGCTGGGCGCCGGCCACGCCACGGTGGTCATGAAGGTGATCCTGCGCTCGTGCTTCAGCCGCGTGCTCACCGGCATCCTGCTGGCCATGGCGATCTCGATGGGCGAGACGGCGCCGCTGATCTACACCGTCAACTGGTCCAACTACGTCTGGGACGGTCACATGACCCGCGAGCCGGTGGGCTACCTCACCTACGTGATCTGGTCCTTCATCAACGAACCCTTCGACAGCGCGCACGCACTGGCCTACGCTGCCGCACTGCTGATCACCGTCTTCGTGCTGGTCATCACCATGTTCGCTCGACTGTCGCTCTCGAAGCTCTCGTCCAACCAGGCCCACTGAGCGTCCAAGCCGGAAACCACGCCATGAACGACAACCTTGCCGAAGCCGCCGAGACCACCGCGGGCGCTGCCGCCGATCCCGAGCAGGTCAGGATCCAGATCGAGGACCTCTCGTTCTATTACGGCGATTTCAAGGCGATCAAGCACGTCTCGATGCCGCTGTACACCAACCGCGTGACCGCCTTCATCGGGCCCTCCGGTTGCGGCAAGTCGACCCTGCTGCGCGTGCTCAACCGCATCTACGACCTCTACCCGCACCAGCGCGCCGAAGGCTCGGTGCTGCTCGACGGCCGCAACATCCTCGCGCCCGGGCAGGATCTCAACCTGCTGCGCGCGCGGGTCGGCATGGTGTTCCAGAAGCCCACGCCGTTCCCGATGTCGATCTACGACAACATCGCGTTCGGCATCCGGCTGTACGAAAAGCTGGGCAAGTCCGACATGCAGGACCGCGTGGAGAGCGCGCTACGCCGCGCCGCGCTGTGGGACGAGGTCAAGGACAAGCTGCACCAGAGCGGCTCCAGCCTGTCCGGCGGCCAGCAGCAGCGC
>JAJZGE010000269.1 GCA_021798675.1 Pseudomonadota bacterium
CGGTCATCGGCGAACCGTGGGATACGTACAGGCTGGGCAGGGGGGGCATGGCGGATCGCCTCGTTGGGGGATCGCTACAAGGTAGTGGCTCCCGGCGCTTTTGCAGCCCTTGCGCCGGGAACGCAGCGTTGCCGCCCGCGAACGTTGCCGCCCTCCGCCATCGGCGCGGGAGGCCGCCGCTTATTTGCGCGGTGGCTTGCCGCCGTGCGCGCGCGGCTTGCGCAGGTCGGGCCTGGCGCCACCGGGCTTGAAGCCGCCGTCCTTGCGGAAGCCGCCCGGGCGGCGGGCCGGGTGTGCGCCCGGTTCGCCGACGCCGTCGTCCTTGCCGTCCCACGCATGGATCTGCAATTGCTGGCGCGCCACCCAGACCTTCTTCAGGTGCTCGAAGATTTCCTTCGGCATGCCTTCGGGCAGGTCGACCAGGCTGTGGTCGCCGCGGATGCTGAGGCGGCCGATGTACTGGCTGTCCAGCCCGGCCTCGTTGGCGATCGCGCCGATGATGTTGCCGGGCTTGACGCCGTGCTCGTGGCCTACCTCGATGCGGTAGGTGATCTTGCCCGCCTCGGTGTGGTGCGGACGCGGCGCGTGGCCGGCGAAGGCGCGCGGCTGCTCGCGGCCGGAATGTTCGCGTTCGCCGCGTTCGCGTGGGGCGCGCTCGGGCTTGCCGTGGCGCGCCTCGGGTTCGCGCGGCGCGAATTCGCGCTTCGGCGGCGGCGTCATCAGCAGCGGGCGGTCGCCCTGGGCGATGCGTGCGAGCGCGGCGGCGATCTCGATCGCCGGTACGTCGTGCTCCTGTTCGTACTGCTCGATCAGCTGCTGGAACAGGCCCAGATCGTCGGTTGCCAGGGTGTCGCTGATGCGCTGCTTGAACTTGGCGATGCGCTGGTCGTTCACGGCTTCCACCGTGGGCAGCTTCATCTCGTCGATCTTCTGCCGGGTGGCGCGCTCGATCGCGTGCAGCATGCCCTTCTCGCGCGGCGTGACGAACAGGATCGCCTCGCCGCTGCGTCCCGCGCGGCCGGTGCGGCCGATGCGGTGCACGTAGCTCTCGGTGTCGTAGGGGATGTCGTAGTTCAGCACGTGGCTGATGCGCTCCACGTCCAGGCCGCGCGCGGCCACGTCGGTGGCGACCAGGATGTCGAGCTTGCCGTCCTTGAGCTGCTGGATCACCCGCTCGCGCTGCGGCTGGGCGATGTCGCCGTTGATCGCGGCGGCGGCAAGGCCGCGCGCCTGCAGCTTCTCGGCCAGCTCCTCGGTAGCCTGCTTGGTGCGCGCGAAGATGATCATCGCGTCGAACGGCTCGGCCTCGAGGATGCGCGTCATCGCATCCAGCTTGTGCACGCCGCTGACGAACCAGTAGCGCTGGCGGATGTTCGCCGCGGTGGTGGTGGCCGTCTTGATCGCGATCTCCACCGGATCCTTCAGGTGCCGCTGCGCGATCTTGCGGATCGGCGCCGGCATGGTGGCCGAGAACAGCGCCACCTGGCGGGTGGGTGGGGTGGCTTCGAGCACTTTTTCCACGTCGTCGACGAAGCCCATGCGCAGCATTTCGTCGGCTTCGTCAAGCACCAGGTACTTCAGTTCGGAGAGGTCGAGCGTGCCCTTGTCCAGGTGGTCGATCACCCGCCCCGGAGTGCCGACGATGACGTGCACGCCGCGGCGCAGCGCGTGCAGCTGCGGGCCGTAGCTCTGCCCGCCGTAGATCGGCAGCACCTGCAGGCCGGGCAGGTGCGCGGCGTAGCGCTGGAACGCCTCGGCCACCTGGATCGCCAGTTCGCGCGTGGGCGCCAGCACCAGTGCCTGCGGCTTCCCGGGCTTGAGCTCGATGCGCGACAGGATCGGCAGCGCGAACGCCGCGGTCTTGCCGGTGCCGGTCTGCGCCTGCCCCAGCACGTCGCGGCCTTCCAGCAGCGGCGGGATGGTGGCGGCCTGGATCGGCGAGGGCGATTCGTAGCCTACGTCGGTGAGTGCGCGTTGCACCTCCGGCGAAAGCGCAAGCGCGCCGAAGCCGGCGACAGCCGGGGCGGAATCGTGGGACGGGGCGGACATGGGGTACCTCGGGGTGGCATGCGCGGCGGCATGCGGGAGAATGGGCGCCATTGTAACAGTCCGCGCCCCGCACTCGCGGTGGGCGCGTCCAGTCAACGGGAGATCGACATGCAGAACCGACTGAAAGACCGCATTGCTCTGGTGACCGGCGCTTCCTCCGGCATCGGCGAGGCCACCGCGCTGGAGTTGGCGCGGCTCGGCGCCAGGGTGGCGATCGCCGCGCGTCGGCGCGAACGCCTGGAGTCACTGGCCAGGCAGCTCGCCGAACTCGGCGCCGAGCCGCTGGTGCTGGTGGCCGACCTCGGCGACGAGGCCGAGGCGCAGCGCATCGTGCACGAGACCGAGCGGCACTTCGGCCGCCTCGACATCCTGGTCAACAATGCCGGCGTGATGTACCTGGAGCCGATCGCCGAGGCCGACCTCGGCCGCTGGCGGCGCATGCTGGAGCTCAACGTGCTCGGCCTGATCGCCGCCACCCAGGCGGCGCTGGCCGGCATGCGGGCGCGGCGCGACGGCCACATCGTCAACATCTCCTCCACCGCCGGCCGCATCGCCAACCCGAACGCGGGCGGCTACGCGGCCACCAAGTTCGGCGTGGTGGCGTTCTCCGAATCGCTGCGCCGCGAGGTCTACAAGGACAACATCCGCGTCAGTGTGATCGAACCGGGCGCGGTGGCCACCGAGTTGCGCGAGCACATCGGCCACGCCGCGACCAAGGACGCGCTCAATGCCTGGGCCGACAGCATGCGCCAGCTGCAGAGCCAGGACGTGGCCGAGGCAATCGCGTTCTGCGTGAGCCGGCCCGCGCACGTCAGCATCAACGAAGTGCTGATGCGTCCGACCGACCAGGAACGCTGAGGCCGTGGATGCAGCGCCGCGACTGTCTACCGAACACACCCGCATCCGCCTCGCCGACGCCGCGGATGCGCCGGAGCTGCTGCGCTACCGCGTGGCGAACCGTGCGCATCTCGCGCCCTGGGAGCCGTTGCGCGAGGAAGCGTTCTACACGCTGGAGCATTGCCTGCGCTCCATCGCCGAGGGGCGCGAACATGCACGGCTGGACCGTGGCTATCCGCTGCTGGTGTTCGACCGCGACGAGACGGAAATCCTTGCCACCTTCACGTTCGCCAACGTGGTGCGCGGCGCATTCCAGGCCTGCCACCTCGGCTACGGCGTGGCGGAGCGTGCGCAAGGGCAGGGGATCATGCACGAGGCCCTGCAGGCCGGCCTGGACTGGGCCTTCGGCGAGCTGGGCCTGCACCGGGTGATGGCCAACCATTTGCCGCGCAACCAGCGCAGCGCGCGCCTGTTGGCGCGGCTGGGCTTCGAGCGCGAGGGTTATGCCAGGCGCTACCTGCAGATCGCGGGCGTGTGGGAAGACCACGTGCTCACCGCCCGGATTCGTCCGGGCGGTTGAGCCGGCGCGATCAGGCCTTGGCGGCGGGACGCGGCCGGTGGCGGCGCTTGCGGTTGCCGGCGGCATGTTCGCCGCCCCCCTGCTTCTGCGCATGGCCGTGCGGGCGGTGCGCCTGCGACGCACCCTGGCCGGACGCGCGTTGCGACTGCCCGCCCTGCGTGCGCTGCGGCGCGCGCGGCTGGCGCTGGCCCTGCTTGGGCCGCGGCGCGCCGGCGTCGAGGCGCAGCGGGGTGGAGGGCTCGAAGCCGGCCACGTCGTCGACCGCGATCTCGTCCTTGAGCAGCTTGCGGATGTCGCGCAGCAGGCCGGATTCGTCATGGCTCACCAGCGACACCGCCATGCCCTCGCTGCCGGCGCGGCCGGTGCGGCCGATGCGGTGCACGTAGTCCTCGGCCACCATCGGCAGGTCGAAGTTGATCACCATCGGCAACTGGTCGATATCGATGCCGCGCGCGGCGATGTCGGTGGCCACCAGCACGGTAATGCGACTGCTCTTGAAGTCGGCGAGTGCCTTGGTGCGTGCGTTCTGGCTCTTGTTGCCGTGGATCGCCGCGGCACGCAGGCCGGAGGCATTGAGGAAGGTCACCAGCTTGTCGGCGCCGTGCTTGGTGCGGCTGAACACCAGCGTCTGCCGACGGCTGTCCTGGCTCAGCACGTGCAGCAGCAGGTCGCGCTTGCGCGAGGCGTCGACCGGGTGCACGTGATGGCTGACCAGGGCGGCGACCGTATTCGGCGGCGTCACCGTGACCTCGCGCGGCTCGCGCATGAACTGCATCGCCAGCGCCTTGATCTCCGGCGCGAAGGTGGCGGAGAACAGCAGGGTCTGGCGCTGCCTGGGCAGCGCGCCGAGGCTGCGCTTGAGCGCCGGCAGG
>JAJZGE010000270.1 GCA_021798675.1 Pseudomonadota bacterium
CGCGGGCCGACGACCGTGACCGATTCCTGCTCGATCGCTTGCATCACACGCGCGGCGAAGCCGGGGGCGGCCAACGGCGGCAGCTGATGGCGCAGGCCGTCGCGGGCCAGGTGATAGCGCGTCCAGGTCTGCTGCAGGGCAGCGTCATGGTCGAGACGGCGCAGCAGGAAGCGCAGCTGCTCCTTCGACAATTCGCCGTCGATGCCGGCGGAGAGGTTTTCGCGGACGTCCACAGAGGTGCCTGCCTGATTCATGTCTGATCCTCGCGGTCCGACAACAGGGGCCGCAGCTTTTCGTCGATCGCCTCACGCGCCCGGAAGATGCGCGAACGCACCGTACCGATCGGGCAGCCCATCGCTTCGGCGATTTCGTCGTAACTGAGTCCATCCACCTCGCGCAGCGTGATGGCCGTACGCAGTTCCTCGGGCAGGGCTTGGACAGTGGAAAATACCGATTGTTCAATTTCCTGGCGCATCATTTCGCGTTCGGGGGTGGCGTTGTCCTGCATGCGCTCGGCGCCGGCCATGAACACTGCATCCTCGGCATCGATGTCGTCGGTGGGCGGACGCCGGCCCATCGCCACCAGATGGTTTTTGGCGGTGTTCACGGCGATCTTGTAGAGCCAGGTGTAGAACGCGCTGTCACCGCGGAACGAGCCGAGCGCGCGCCACGCGCGAATGAACGACTCCTGCGCGATGTCCTCGCACTCGGCGTGGCTTTTCACATAGCGCGAAACCAGCCCGATCACCTTGTGCTGGTATTTGCGCACCAGCAGGTCAAACGCTCGTTTGTCCCCGCCCTGGACACGCTCGACCAGCGCGCGGTCCAGTTCATTTTCGCCCATCCGGGCCGTGTCCATCGTCAATGCCGTCATCCGCTGCGGGAACTTGTTTGAACTGAACGCGCCGCTCTGACCGCAATCGAGCAACCAAGTTCAGCCGGTGTGAATCTATCGTTGTCACCATAACGCAGCGGCTGTTGCCGAGTTGTCATGCGCCCTGCCCGCCGCTGCCGGACCAGCACGCAGCTACTGTTATGGGGGTGATGGCGGCGCGCTCAAGCCGACGCCACTTCATGCACGTCAAGCAGGCGCTGGCGCTCGGCCAGCAGCTTGTCGAAACTGACCGGCTGCAGCGGCCGGCAGAACAGGTAGCCCTGCAGCTCGTCGCAATGGTGGGCGCGCAGAAACAGCAGATGCTGCTCCATCTCGACGCCCTCGGCCACCACCGCGCGGTTCAGCCGGTGCGCCATCTCGATGGTGGCGCGCACGATCGCCTCGTCGTCGGGATCCACGCCGATGTTGCGCACGAAGCTCTGGTCGATCTTGATCCGGTCGGCCGGCAGCCGACGCAGGTAGTCCAGCGAGGCGGCACCGGTGCCGAAGTCGTCGATCGCGATATGGCAGCCCAGCTTGTGCAGCGCGTTCAGATTTTCGACCAGATTCGGCGCCGCCTTGATGCTGACACTTTCGGTGATCTCCAGCTCCAGCAGCGACGGATCCAGGCCGGTGTCCTGCAGCGCCCGCACCACCGTGTCGAGCAACTGCGGTTCCATCAGCTGCATTGCCGAGAGGTTCACCCCCAGCCGCAGCCGCAGCCCGTAGCGCAGCTGCCATTCTTGCGCCTGCCGGCATGCGGTGCGCATGACCCACTCGCCGATCGAGATGATCAGGCCGCTCTCCTCGGCCAGCGGAATGAACACCGCCGGGCTGATCATGCCCAGTTCCGGATGCTCCCAGCGCAGCAGCGCCTCCATCCCCACGATGTCCTCGCTGGCGGTATCGACCTGCGGCTGATACACCACTCGCAGCTCGCCGTTGCCCTCCGCATGACGCAGGCGCGTCTTCAACGCCATGCCGTGTTCCCTGGCGTACTCCGGGCTTACCTCGTAGATCTGGAAATTGTTGCGGCCCAGATGCTTGGCGGCGTACATCGCCTCGTCGGCGTGCTTGAGCAGAGTCGCCGCATCACCCGCGTCGTCGGGGTAGAAACTCAGCCCCATCGACACGGTAACCTGCAGTTCGATGCCGTCCTCCAGGTACAGCGGCGCCTCCATCCCCTGCACGATCTTCTCGGCGACGCGCGACACGTCGTCATTCTTGACGATGTGTCGCAGCACCAAGATGAACTCGTCGCCGGCATAACGCGCCACCGTGTCGGAGGCGCGGACGCTGCTGACCAGGCGCTGCGCGACGGCGCGCAACACCTGGTCGCCGGCAGCGTGCCCGTAGGTGTCGTTGACCGCCTTGAAGCGATCCAGATCCGCGAACAGCACGGCAAAGCATTCGCCGTTGCGGGTCGCCTCGCGCAGGATGGTGTCCAGCCGATCGTTGAACAGCAGCCGGTTCGGCAGCCCGGTGAGCTCATCGACCAGCCCCTCGGCACGACCCTGTTCGCGGGTTCGGCTGAGTTCCAGCGTCTGCGCAAACCGCGCCGCGGCACAGTGCAGCAGCGGCTCGATGATCGCCTGTTCGCCGAAGCCCTTGCGGCTGCCGGCCAGCATCGCGCCCAGCACCGTATGACGCTCGTCATACAGCGGCAGTCCGGCAAACGCGGTCAGATCCAGCTGCTGTACCAGCGGATCGAGCGGCGCGAGCCGGCGTGCTTCGGCGCGGTACAGCATGGTCTTCCCGCCCAGCACGAGCTGCAGCGAACTCTGGGCGGAGGTTGGCGGCCACGCGAGTTCCTCGCCGCGCCACAGCAGCAGCGTCTGCAATGGCGCCTCGGCGCCATCCAGGCGGCACGCCCAGACCGTCAGATAGTCCAGCTCCAGCGCGTCGAACAACAGCCGGCCAGCGGCCATCTGGGCATCGCCACCGCTGGTCGGCGAAAACATGCGCGACAGCAGCGACAGCGCCGTTGCCGGCTGAAGATCGGCGCGCTCACCGCGAAACAGCAGCGCCAGCGCATCCTGGCCATCCCGCCGCAGGCGCCGCACGCTGGCATGCCCGGCATCCATGCCGGATGACGATTTACGCTGGCACGGAAGCCAGCTGCGGTCGGCCTCGGCCAGCAGCTGTGCAGGGTCGACCCCCTCGAAGTGCAGCGCTTCCGGCAGCGCCAAGCCGACCCATTGGCTGGGATGCAGGTGGCTGTGTCGGGCCACGGCCGGGCTCACCTCGAGCACGCTGAGGGTTGCCACATCGAGCAACAGCCACTCGCTGTCGCTCTCGTCGAACATGCAGCGATAGTCAGCCTGGGGCTGGCTATCGGCCGGCTTCAGCGCCGCCGGTTTTTCCGCCAGCGGACGAGCTGCCAGCCAGCGTCGCCAGCGTGCCACCAGCTCGCCGCCGATCTGCGCCGCATGCAGCCAGTCGACCACGCCCGAAGGCAGCTCCAGCGGATTGCATGTGGCGTCCTGGGTCAGCACCGCGAGCAGCGGCGCATCGAGGCCGGCCGGCAGGCGCCGCAGCTGCTCGCAGCTGCTTTTTGCCTGCAGCTCGTCGCCTTCGAACACCATCACCATCAGCTGCAGCGGCGGCCGTCCCTCCAGCAGGATCGCCGCATGCGCCACGTCGCGGGCGCTGTGGATCTGCGCATAGCCGGCCTGATCGAGCGCATCGAACAGGCTGCGCCGCAGCTCGCGCTGCGCAGCCACCACCAGGATGCCGGCATTCATGCGCGTGCCTGCTTCACACCAGCCACCGACCATCGCGCAGACGCGGCCGCCGCGGCTGGCTGTCCTGGGCATCCAGTTGCACCGCCAGGGCACCCAGATGCTCGGCAAGCGCGGCGGGCGCGTCCATCAACACCACTCGCCGCACGTGCGCCTTGGGGGGCCGCGCCAGCTGGCGCAGCAGGCTGGCGTCGGTCGTCGACAGCGGCAGCTGCAACCCGACCACAAAGTAGATGCCGAAATGCATGCTCTGCTGCATGTAGCGCAGCGCATGGCCCAGCCGCTGGCAGTCCGGCACCCGCACGTGCGCATCGCGCAGACTGCCGAGCCCGGTATCGGGCTGCCACAGGTACATCGCCTGCCCGGTATGCCGCGCAATCATGCGGAACTGGTTGATCAGCGCGTGGCTGTCCTCGCAGTGGAGCACCACCAGTCCGCTGGCCGCCGCCAGAATGCGCTCGAAAATCTCGGTGCCGGCTTGCGATGGAGCGGCGGCCATCACTGAAGTCATTGCGTCTGGTCCTGCCGTACCGGCGGAATTGCCATGATGCAGCCCGGACCCCGCGAATGCTGGCGGCGCGGTCCGGCGGTCGTTCGGCGCTCCCTGCCCGATACATCTTGTAGGCCCGGCGGACCGGAGCCGCTGATCCGGTCCGACCCGGCTATCGACCATCCGGCGGCCTGCACCGGGAGGCTTGTGCCAGGACGCACCATAGCGCT
>JAJZGE010000271.1 GCA_021798675.1 Pseudomonadota bacterium
GACGTAAAGATATCTTGGTGTTCATGTTTACGTAAATTACTGTTTTTGTGGGGCATAAGGCGATAGATTAAAGATCCCCGGTGGCGTCTTTACGGATAATCGCGCGCATGGCTCGCTTTGTTCACCACGATCTCCGGCTGCTGGACCCTGCGTTCAGCTCGCCGCTGCTGGATGTGCTCACCGAGCTGGAACACCTGCGCCGGCTGGAGCTGCGTGGGACCACGCCGGTGCCGGTGTTCATGCAGCTGAAGGCGGTATTCCACTTGCTGGAAAGCCTCGCCTCGGCGCGGATCGAGGGCAACCACACCACGCTGGCCGACTACGTGGAGCGCAAGGTGACCGGTGCCCGTGACGGTGACGACGAGGCGCACGAGATCGGCAATATCGAACAGGCCATGCGCGAGGTGGAGCAGGTCATCACACCGGGCGCTGCGATCAGCGAGCATCTGATCCGCCAGTGGCACGCCATGACCGTGGATGGCCTCAAGCGCGAAGGCGACCGCCATCCCGGTGCGTGGCGCACCGGGGGCGTGAAGATTGCCCAGGCCGAGCATCAGCCGCCCGACGCGATCGATGTGCCGGCTTACATGCAGGAGCTGGTGGCCTTCATCAACCGCGACGATCCACCGAAGTACGGCCTGATGAAGGTGGCGCTAGTCCATCACCGCTTTACCTGGGTGCATCCCTTCAGCAACGGCAACGGCCGGGTGGTGCGACTGCTCACCTATGCGCTGCTGATCAAGTACGGCTTTCAGGTGCAGACCGGTGGCCGCGTGCTGAATCCCGCCGCGGTGTTCTGCACCGATCGCGAGCGCTACTACGCCATGCTGGCGCGCGCCGACAAAGGCACGGATCAAGGGCTGGAGGATTGGTGCACCTACGTGTTGTCCGGCGTGCTGGATGAGTTGCGCAAGGTGGACAGTCTGGCCGATTACACCTACCTGACCCGCGAGATCCTGTTGCCTGCGCTGAGTCTCGCGCGGGAACGGCAATGGGTGACGGCCCAGGAAGAAGCGGTGCTTGCGCTGACGGCCCGGAAAGGCGTGGTGAAGGCGGCCGATCTCTCCGACGCCATGCCCAAGCTCAATGCAGCCCAGCGCACCTACCAGATTCGCAAGATGGTTCAGGGTGGCATGCTGCAGCCGGTACAGCCGGGGGCACGGCAGTACGTGCTGGGTTTCATGAACAACTATCTGTTGCGTGGAGTGATCCAGGCGCTGACCGTGTCTGGCTTCATTCCGGCCAGCGTCAGTGCGCCACCAGGGCCTGCGAAAGACGTCTGAAGGGGAAGGGCATAGATGACATCAGCAAGCCGGAACGTGCGACGCAGCATTGGCGACGGCATCGGCCAGTTGCTGTCCAACCAGGAGCCGATGTTCAACGCATGGTTCTTCAGCACCGTGCAGTTGGTGTTTGCCGGCAGCGATTCGGAAGGCCTGCAGTACGGCACGATCAAGACGCCGGCCAAGTTCTTTCTGAAGTGGAAGGAGGACGCGGCCGCGACAGCCGCTACACGCCGGACAAGCACCTGCTGAAGATGTGCGGCAAACATCGGCTGATCGAGCTGATGCGCTATTCGTACCGTTCGACGGCGGCATCAAGAAGGTGCTGCAAGTGGATCAGCATTTCGGCATCAAGGCCGCGCAACAGCTCGTCCACGAGCCTAAGGGCGGCACCATCTGGCGCACCCGGGGCAGTGGCAAGAGCATCGTGATGGTGCTGCTGGCCCGCTGGCTGTTGCAGGACAACCGCATGCGCGGGTGGTGGTGATCACCGGCCGCGACGAGCGGGGCAAGCAGTATAGAGCGGGTCTTCGGCGATGCCGGCGAAAGGATCTACCGCACCCACAGCGGTCGCGACCTGATGCGCCAGCTGGGTCAGGCCTCGCCGCGGCTGCTGTGTTCACTGGTGCACAAGTTCGGGCAGGAGGCGCGTGGTAAGAAGGATCAGGAGTTCGAGGCTTACCTTGAAGAACTGTAGATGCAGCCCAGCCCGACCCACAACGTGCTTTTCGTAGGTCTGATGGACCGCTGGATGCCGCACTGGCGCGACTGTCGCGACATGCTGAACCGGTTGCCGGTGCGCAACGAGCATTGGGACTACTGAACGCGGTGGTGCATGGCCCCGTCCCGAAAGCAATATGGGTGTTCCGGTCCAGCTGGAGGCGCGTCTTGCGGTCGAGACTCGTTGTGCGAATGTTGCCGTCGCGGGTGTCGTGGCCCGCAGAGCTATCGGCCTGATAGCGGTTCTGATGCCATGGATGCGCCGCCGCACCCTGTGATGACGTCCTGAGCCAAGGCCGGCGAGGAGCGCTTCATCCGTGTCCAAAAGTGGTCTGGACGTCCAAACGGATCAGCTCCGCAAAATCATTTGCAATTGCTTTGTCGCAGCGCAACACTGCCCGGATTGCTTCCCCCACCACCACCCAAGAGAGCCGTGAATCCCAACGCCCCTGCGCCGCTTTCCGCGGACGCCCCCTGGATCGTGATGAAGTTCGGCGGCACCAGTGTCGCCACCCTGCCGCGCTGGCACAACATCCGCGAGCTGGTCGCCAGCCGCCGCGCCGAAGGCGCGCGCGTGCTGGTGGTCGTGTCGGCGCTGACCGGCATCACCGATGCGCTGAAACAGCTGTGCGGCGAGGGCGACCAGGGCAAACGCAAGGCGGCGGCCGGCGCCATCGCGCAACGCCACCACGACCTGCTCGGCCACATGCGGCTGCCGCTGCCGGCCACGCTGGGCGCGCGCCTGGACGAGCTGACCGCGCTGGCGGCGGAAGGTCCGGCGCGGCTGGGCGAACTGGCGTGGACGGCCTTGGTACAGGCGCACGGCGAGCTGATGTCCAGCGCGCTGGGGGCGGCCTTCCTCAGCCACACCGGGCTGGCCACGCAATGGCTGGACGCGCGTGATTGCCTCGCCGCGGTGGCGCTGCCGAACCAGAACGAACGCACCAAGCTGCTCTCGGCGATGGTGGAGGCCAGGCCCGATCCGGCGCTCAACGCGCGCCTTGCCGCGCAGGGCGAGGTGTTCATCACCCAGGGTTTCATCGCGCGCGAAAGCGAGGGGCGCACGGTGCTGCTCGGGCGCGGCGGTTCGGACACTTCGGCCTCGTACTTCGGCGCCTTGCTCAAGGCGCAGCGGGTCGAGATCTGGACCGACGTCGCCGGCATGTTCACCGCCAATCCGCGCCAGGTGCCGGGCGCGCGCCTGCTGCAGAAGCTGGATTACGAGGAGGCGCAGGAAATCGCCTCCACCGGGGCCAAGGTGCTGCACCCGCGTTGCCTGTCGCCGCTGCGCGAACCGCGTGTGCCGCTGCTGGTGAAGGATACCAACCGCCCCGAGCTGGAGGGCACGGTGATCGGCCCGCAGGTGCGCGAACACGCGCCCAGCGTGAAGGCGATCAGCGCGCGCAAGGGCATCACCCTGGTGTCGATGGAGTCGGTCGGCATGTGGCAGCAGGTCGGCTTCCTCGCCGACGTGTTCGCACACTTCAAGCAGCACGGCCTGTCGGTGGACCTGATCGGTTCGGCCGAGACCAACGTCACCGTGTCGCTGGATCCCACCGAGAACCTGCTGGACTCCGACGCGATCGCCGCGCTGGCCGGCGATCTCGCCAAGGTGTGCCGGGTCAAGGTGATCGCGCCCTGCGCCGCGATCACCCTGGTCGGGCGCGGCATGCGCTCGATGCTGCACACGCTGTCCAGCGTGCTGGCCGAGTTCGACCAGTTGCGCGTGCACCTGATCTCGCAGTCGTCCAACAACCTCAACCTCACCTTCGTGGTGGACGAGGACGTGGTGGATGACCTGCTGCCGCACCTGCACGAGCTGCTGATCGCTGCGGGCGCGCTGCGCACCGACGACAACGTGCTGTTCGGCCCGAGCTGGCAGCAGTTGTACGGCAGCGGCGAGGCCGCGGTGTCGCAGGCGTGGTGGCGCGAGCCGGCCGAGCGCAGCCGGCTTCTCGCCATCGCCGCGGAGGCCACGCCGCGCTACGTCTATCACCTGCCCACCGTGCGCGAGCAGGCGCGCGCGCTGAAATCGCTGAGCACCGTGGATCGCCTGCACTATGCGGTGAAGGCCAACACGCATCCGGCGATCCTGCGCGCGCTGGCCGCGGAAGGTTTCGCGTTCGAATGCGTGTCGCCCGGCGAGCTGGAGGCGGTGTCGGCGGCGGTGCCGGCCGACGTGCCGCTGCTGTTCACGCCCAACTTCGCCTCGCGTGCGGATTTCGAGCGCGGCCTGGCCACGCGCGCCACCATCACGCTGGATGCGTTGCACCCGGTGGAGCACTGGGGCGAACTGTTTCGCGGTCGCGAGGTGGTGCTGCGC
>JAJZGE010000272.1 GCA_021798675.1 Pseudomonadota bacterium
GTTCCTTCTGGCGATGGCCGCCGGCATCAACCTGTTCCAGTCCGCGTTCACCGGCTTCTGCCCGCTGGCCCGGCTGCTGGTCCGCCTTGGCGTCGAACCCGGCTGCGCGTTCCCGCACTGAAGCGGCGCCGGCGTCGCGGCCTGCCGGTGCATTCCTCCAGGCGGTCGAGCCGCCGCTGCAGGCGTTCGCGACGGACACCGGGTACGCGTATGAATGGCACGCCTTTCAATGCATGTGCTGAGCCGCGTGCACGGCGAAGTTCCTGCCGTTGATGAAGGCGGCGGATTCCCTGCAAACAAAGGCAACCATCGCGGCGATTTCCTCACGCTGCCCGCTGCGCGCGACCGGCATGAAGGGGACCACCTTGTTCTCCGCTGCGTCCTTCGGCACGGACGCCACCAACGGCAGGTCGGCAAAGCCGGACGACACGGTATTGACCGTCACGCCGTGCCCCGCCACTTCCATCGCGAGCGACTCGGTGAAGCCGTGGATGCCCGCCCTGGCCGCCAGGCAGTTGCGCTGGCCGTACCGGCCCCCGGCGCCGCCGGCCGATCCGATGTTGACGATGCGCCCCCAGCCCCGCTCGACCATGCCGTCGCAGAATTGCCGGGTGACGTTGAACACGGGATCCAGCTCCGCGTGCATGACGATTCCCCGCTCCTCCCGGCCCATCGCGAGGACCGGCGCGTCGCGCGTGATCACGGCGTTGTTGACCAGGATGTCCACCTCGTAGCCGTCCGCGGCGATCTGCCCGGCCATGCGCCGGCAAGCCGCGAAGTCGCCCATGTCCACCGCATAGGCCTTGTAGCGATAGCCCAACGCCGCCTGCCGCGCCAGCCACTTGTCCATCCGGTCGCTGTGCGGCGAATGCGCCACCAGCACGGTGTGGCCGGCATCGTGCAGCGCCCTGGCGATCGCCTCGGCGATGCAGCCCACGCCGGCCATGCCGCCGGTGACCAGCGCCACGCGTTCAGTACCCATGGTTGGTTCCCCTCCATGCATTCAGGCCCGCGCCACCGAACGGCCGGATGAAATCCGCGGATGCTTGCGACTGGCTCACGATGGCTCCTCGATGGCGCGGCCACGATGCAACGGATGCATGGGCTGTTCGTTGATGCAGGTCAAGCGTGTGCCTTTCCGTGCCGCGGACAGCCGCTTCCGTGCACCCGGACCGTTGACGTGCATCAAGACCCGCCCTGCCGCGCCCGCCACGATGGGCCTGCCACCGGAAGGGAGACATGCCATGGCCAAGCCCGAAAGCTGGCAGCGCGCGGCGTACCGCTATGCCCTGGTCGTGCTGCTCGCCCTGCTCGCGCTGCAGGCCTACCTGTGGGGCGGCAGCACGGTCGAAACCATCCCCTACAGCGCGTTCCTGCATGCCCTGCAAAGCGGCCAGGTCGCCGAGGTCACGGTCACCGACACCGCGGTGCAGGGCAGCTTCAAGCAGCCGGATGCCAAGGGCCGTCCACGCCGTTTCGTGGCGGTGCGCGTGCCCGCCGACCTGGCGGCGACGCTGGCGCCCACCGGCGTGAGCTTTCGCGGCGAGCCCGGCCCGACCCTGTTCTGGCGCATCGTAGCGTGGCTGCTGCCCTTGCTGGTGTTCGCCCTGGCCTGGCTGTACCTGGGCAACCGCACTGCCGGCACGCGCGGCGACGGCCTGATGGCGATCGGCAAGAGCCGGGTCAAGGTTTACCTGGAGCGGCGCATCGGCACCACCTTCGCGGATGTGGCCGGCGTGGACGAAGCCAAGGAGGAGCTGACGGAGATCATCGCCTTCCTGCGCGACCCGAAAGGTTACGGCAGGCTGGGCGCGCACATTCCCAAGGGCGTGCTCCTGGTGGGCCCGCCCGGCACCGGCAAGACCCTGCTCGCGCGCGCCGTGGCGGGCGAGGCCGGCGTGCCGTTCCTGTCGATCAGCGGCTCGGAGTTCGTAGAGCTGTTCGTCGGCGTCGGCGCGGCACGGGTACGCGACCTGTTCGAGCGCGCCCGCGCCAATGCGCCGTGCATCATCTTCATCGACGAGCTGGACGCGCTCGGACGCGCTCGCGGCATCTCGCCGGTGAGCGGCGGGCAGGACGAGAAGGAGCAGACGCTCAACCAGTTGCTCACCGAGCTGGACGGCTTCGACCCGAGCAGCGGCGTGGTGCTGCTGGCCGCCACCAATCGCCCGGAGATCCTCGACCCGGCCCTGCTCCGCGCCGGCCGCTTCGACCGGCAGATCCTGGTGGACCGGCCGGACAAGACGGGGCGCGTGGCGATCCTGCGCGTGCACGTGCGCGGCGTGAAACTCGATCCCGCGGTCTCGCTGGAGGAAATCGCCGCGCTGACCACCGGCTTCACCGGTGCGGACCTCGCCAACCTGATCAACGAGGCCGCCCTGCTCGCCACGCGCCGGCAGGTGGAGGCGGTGCAGCAGCGCGACGTCACCGAAGCGATCGAGCGCATCGTCGCTGGGCTGGAAAAGAAGACGCGCATCCTCAGTCCGGCGGAGCGCCGCGTGGTCGCCTGCCACGAGCTGGGCCACGCGCTGGTCTCGCTGAGCCTGCCCGGCGTGGACACCGTGCAGAAGGTGTCGATCATCCCGCGCGGCGTGGCGGCGCTGGGCTACACGATCCAGCGCCCGATCGAGGACCGCTTCCTGATGTCGCGCGGCGAGCTGGCCGACAAGATGGCCGTGCTGATGGGCGGCCGCGCCGCGGAGTCGCTGATGTCCGGCGACATCTCCACCGGCGCGGCGGACGACCTGGCCAAGGCCACCGACATCGCGCGCCACATGGTGCTCAGCTACGGCATGACCACCGAACTGGGCCAGGTGAGCTACCAGGCGGATACGCCCACCATGCTGGACATCAACCTCGTCGAGCGCGGCCCGAGGCTTTACAGCGACCCCACCGCCGCCGTGGCCGACCGTGCCGTGCGCGACCTGGTCGACGGCGCCTATGTCCGGGCGCGCGCCATCCTGCTCGACCGGCGCGAGGTGCTGGAGCACGCCACCACGCAGTTGCTGGCGAAGGAATCGCTCTCGGGCGACGAACTGCGCGCCTTGCTGGCGGAACGCGCCACGGCGTCCGCGTCGGCGGCCTGACCATCCACCCGCCGCTACGGCTCCGGCACGTGCACCACCGTGCCCATCATCGGCTCCACCGTGGTGAGCTGGTCCTGCACCCGCACCACGCCCGCCATGTTTTCGGCCAGCACCACCAGCGCGTCGCGCACGGCGTCGTCGAGCAGCACGCCGCGCAGGGTCACCACGCCATCGCGCACCTCCACGCTCATGGTCGCGCGCGGCGTCCATGGCTTGGCGTCGAGCTCGCTGACGATGCGGCGGGCGATCGCCGCGTCGGAGAGGTCGTCCGGTGCGGTTTCGGGCATCGACGCCAGGAACGCGCGCAGCAGGTCGGCGCGGCTGAGGATACCCTCCAGCCCCTTCTCGCCGAGCACCGGGAGGCGCTTGACGCGGCGTTGCTCCATCAACCGGACCGCTTCCTCCAGCGATGCATCGGCGCCGATGGCGATCACCTCGCGGGTCATCACTTCGCCGACATGACGCGCGTGGGTGGCGGTGAACTCCCGCGCCATCCGGCCCGGGCCGAGCAGGAAGCGCAACCAGGCGGGATGGCTGGGCTCGGTGCCGGTTTCGACGCGGCGCAGCAGGTCGCCCTCGGTGAGCACGCCGACCAGCGTGCCCTGTGCGTCCAGCACCGGCAGGCCGCTGATGCGCTCGCGCAGCATCGTGCGCATGGCGTCGGCCAGCAGGGTGTCGGGCGTCGCGGTGACGACGCGCGTGGACATGGCATCGCGGACTTTCATGGCGTACTCCCGTCTCGGCGGCGCACCGGCGCCGGCCTGCAGCATGCTCCCCCGACCGATCCCGAAATCCCTTGACGCAGGTCAACAAGCCGGCCGGGCACCGCGCCTACGGTGGCGACAACCGCCGTGCCGCAGGTGGCACGCGCACCAGTCCCATCCCCGCGCAGCGGAGGGCCGCCTCGTGAACAGCATCGCCAAGAACATCGAAATCAGCGCCTCGGGCAAGGACCTGGAAGATGCCGTGCAGTCGGGACTGCGCCGGGTCGCCACTACCGTCGACAAGGTCCAGGGCGCGTGGGTCAGCGACATCAAGGTACGCACCTCGGCGAACGGCGAGATCGTCGAATGGCGCGTCTGCCTGCGCGTGACCTTCATCGTGGATTGAGCGCGTTGACCCTGGCGTAGGCATTCCCATGCGCGACATCCTGGTTTTCTCGGAGAGCTTCAAGCGCTGGGGCGGCAGCGTCGAATACGCCGCGCGTCTCGCCGCCGCCTTCGATGCGCAGCTGACC
>JAJZGE010000273.1:0-1956 GCA_021798675.1 Pseudomonadota bacterium
GTAGATCGCGGTGCGCCACGCGCGGCCGTAGCCTTCGGAGGCGCGATAGTCCATGTCGAGCACCACGTAGCCCTGCTGCACCAGCAGGTTGTGGAACATCTGCTCGCGGAAGTAGAAGGTCGACGACAGCGTGACGTCCTGCAGGTAGCCGGCACCGTGGATGAAGATCACGGCTGGCCGCGACGCGGGCGCGTCGGTTTCGTGGGCGGGGCCGTAGTACTTGGCGTAGATCACGCCGGCGCCGTGGCTGGACGGCACCTCGACGATCTGCGGCGCGATCCAGTCATGCGCCAGGTAGGCGGGCTTCATCGTGTCGGTGAGTTCGCGCGGCGCGCCGCCGCTGCTCGGCTGCACCGCCAGCTGGGCGAACACGTAGGGCGAGGAGTGCAGCACGGCCAGCCGGGTGCCGTCGGGCGACAGCCTGAAATCATCCATGCCCTGGTACTGCGTGACGCGGGTCAGCGCGCCGCCGCTGGCCGGCAGCCGGTAGACGTCGTAGCTGTACGGCGCCACCCGGTTGCTGCGCACATAGAACCAGTGTCCGTCCTCGCTGAGCTGCGGATGGCTGACCTCGAACTTGCCGGAGGTGAGCTGGGTGGCCTTGCCGTCCAGCGGCTTGGTGTAGAGCTGCGACCAGCCGCTCTGCTCGCTCAGATACCACAGCGTGCGATTGTCCCTGAGCCAGCCGAAATCGTTGAAGTTCCAGTTGATCCAGGCGTCGTCGTGCAGGCGCTGCTGCGGCACCAGCGTGTGCTTGTCGAAATTCACGCTGGCGATCCAGCGGTCCTTGTTGTCGATCGCGCGCAGCTCGATCGCGGCCTGGCGGCCATCGTCGCTCCACACGATGCCACCGGCGGTCTCGAAGCCGGCGATGGTGACCGGGCGTACGTCCGGCGCCTTCAGCGCCTTGGCCTCGTCCGGCTTGCCGGCCTGGTCGAGCGCGGCGATGGCGGCGCGGCGCAGGGCCTTGAGCGGATCGTCCTTGATGCCGGGCAAGGTGTCGGTGCCCAGCGGATACGCCTTGTGCGCAACCAGGTCCAGCAGCAGCAGCGACTGCGGCGCGGGCGTGTTGCGGCCGACGTAGGTACGCGCGTTCTGCGGCTCGGTGTAGCCGCTGTCGGTGACGTAGTGATTGACCAGCGGCGGCTTGCCTTTCGGATAGTCCTTCGGCTCGGTGATCACCAGCATCCAGCGGCCGTCCGGCGACAGCCCGGTGTCCACCGGCTTGACCTTGTCGCCGAGCCAGAACGGCGCCGGCGCGCGGCCGGGGTCGGCCGCATCGAGCGTCTGGTCCTGCTCGCGCTCGGCCTGCTGGTCGGCCTTGATATGCCGCAGCGTCTTGAAGAGTTTCAGCTGCAGCTCGCCCAGCTGGCCGGGCTTCTTCGCCTGCGGATCGTCGGCGAATTTCAGCGTGGCGACGCTGGACAGCGTGCCGCTGGCGAGGTCGTAACTGCTCCAGTCGTTGCCCACGCGGAACTGCAGCGCGCGGCCATCGGCGGAGAACTGCGGCGCGGATTCGCGCTGCGGCGTGCGCGTTATCTGTGTGCGGCGACCACTGGCCAGATCCACCACGAACACGTCGCCATGCAGGATGAAGGCGGCGTGCCGATGCGCCCGGTCATACACCGCCGGGCCGTCGGCCTGCGCCATCGCGGCGGCGTCCAGCTTCACGCTCTGGCCGCTGGCCGGGTCGACGCGGTAGAGGTCGCGCACCGGGCTGCCGTCGCGCTGCACGCTGTAGTAGATGCTGCGGCCGTCCACGCTCCAGTACGGCGACTCCACCGGGTGCCCGATCCAGTCCGGGTTGGCCATGATGGTTTCCATGTCCAGCGGCGCCACCACCGATGCGGGCGCGGCCAGGGTGGCAGCCGGCATCGCGGACAGCGCAATGAAGCCGGCAAGCAGCAATCGACGCATGGTGAACCCCCCGTGCAAAAAATCAGGGTAGCCAACCGC
>JAJZGE010000273.1:1966-4311 GCA_021798675.1 Pseudomonadota bacterium
GTCGTCGATGCACGCGCGCGCCAACGCGGCTAACCTGAGCGTTCCAAACGGTTTGCTTGAGGAATTCGCCATGCGCATGGCATCCACGGTTGCCCTTGTCCTGCTTGCGGTCAGCATCGCGCACGCTGCACCACCTCCGACCGCGCGCGAGGCAGCCGTCACGATCTTGCACGGCGAGCAAGTGGCCGATCCCTATCGCTGGCTGGAGAATCCGGACGACCCGAAGGTGCAGCGGTGGATCGCTGCCCAGAATGCCTATACCGAAAGCCAGCTGTCGGCGATGCCGGACGGCAAGGCGATGACGGCGCGGGTGCAGCACCTGGCGATCACCTCGACCACACGGTCTGGTCCGACACTGGCCGGCGGCACGCTGTTCTACATGCAGGAAACTCCGCCGCAGCCGCAGCCCGTGCTGATGGCGCAGGCGTGGCCGAACGGAACGGCCCGTGCGCTGGTCGACATGAACAACGACGGGGGGCGCACCGCGATCACCGGCTATTGGCCATCGCCCAGTGGCCGCTATCTTGTCTACGGAACGGCAGAGGGCGGCAGCGAGTTGACCACCCTGCACGTGCTCGACGTGGCCAGCGGCAAATTGCTGGGCGATGCGCTGCCGTGGGCCGGTGGCGGCACCACGCCACAGACGGTGGCCTGGGATGCCGACGAGCGCGGCTTCACCTACGCGCGCTTTCCGCCGCCGCCCTCCGGCGCCGAGGTGAAACAGTTCAATGCGGCGCTGGCGCATCACCTGCTCGGCCAGCCTGCCGCGCGGGACACCGTGGTGTTCGGCAAGCACTACTCGCCCGTGGCCGAGTACCGCCTGCTTGCGTCGCCCGGCGCGAAGCAGCTGGCGCTGCTGGCCAACGTGGGCGACGGCGGCCCGGCCGAGGTCTACCTGCGCGAGGGCGGACAGTGGAAGCGTGTGCTCGACGATGCAGCCAACGTGCGTTTCGCCCAATGGGTCGGCCAGCGCCTGCTGGTGGCCGGTTTTGCCGGTGCGCCGCGCGGCAGGTTGCTTGCCGTGGATGCTCGCGGCAAGGTCAGCACGCTGCTGGCACAGCGCGACGGCGCCATGCAGCAGGTGGAGCCGATGGGCGATGGCTTCCTGGTCGTCCGCAGCTGGGGCCCCGACTGGTGGGTGGAGCAATACGACAACGACGCCAAGCTGGTGCGCCGGCTGCCGCTGCCTGCGCATGGCATCGGCATCGGCAGCATCGCTTCGGAGCAGGGTCAGGATCGTGCCCTGATCAGCTACAGCGGCTGGACGCTGCCTTCGCGCTGGGCAGAGTACGACGCCGCCAGCGGCACGCTGAAAACCGTGTTCGAGGTAAAGGGCGCGGCTGATTATTCGCATATCGTGACGCAGCGGATCGAAGGCACCTCGAAGGACGGCACGCGGATTCCCGTGACCGTGCTGTCGATGCACGGCGTCACGCCGGACGGGCAGCGTCCGACCATCCTCTACGGCTATGGCGGTTTCGATATTCCCATCGCGCCGCATTTCGTCGGTGCCGAATTGGCGTGGCTCGAACGCGGTGGCGTGCTGGCCTTCGCCAATATCCGCGGCGGCAACGAGGACGGGGAAGCGTGGCACGCGCAGGGCCAGAAGCTGCACAAGCAGAATGTCTTCGACGACTTCCACGCGGCCGCGCAGGCCCTTGTGGCGACGCACTGGACCGATCGCGAGCACCTGGGCATCCTGGGCGGCAGCAACGGCGGCCTGTTGATGGGTGCCTCGCTGGTGCAGCACCCGCATGCCTATCGCGCCGTGGTGTCGATGGTCGGCATTTACGACATGCTGCGTCACGAGACGCACTTCGCCAACGGGGCCTACAACGTCAGCGAGTACGGCAGCGTGCGCGATCCGGCGCAGTTCAAGGCGACACTCGCCTATTCTCCGCTGCAGAACGTCCGGCCGCAGACGGCCTATCCGGCTGTGCTGATGACCACCGGCGCCAACGATCCGCGCGTGGCGCCCTGGCAATCGCGCAAGTTCACTGCGGCCCTGCAGCACGCCTCCACGTCCGGGCAGCCGATCATGCTGCTCACCCGCATGAACGCCGGTCACGGCATTGGTGCGCCTTTCAGCCAGCGCGTGGGCAACACGGCGATCATGCTGACGTTTTTCGCGCAGGAGCTGGGGCTGGGCAACCGCACCGTGCAGTGACGGCGCGCTTCCTGCGGGCATCCTCTGGCGCGCGACGCGGTAAGCTGGGGATCATCTATGGATAGGAACGTCCGATGACGCTGCCCACTGCCGAACACGAAACCGCCGCGCATCCCACCCACAGCGTGATCTGGCTGCACGGGCTGGGCGCGGACGGGCATGACTTCGCACCGATCGT
>JAJZGE010000274.1 GCA_021798675.1 Pseudomonadota bacterium
GAGGCGGGGCGCGGCAGTTTAATGGTGCGCACGCCGAGGTTCAAGCCATCCGGCTTGCCGCGGTCCGGGCCGCATGGTTGAATCGGGTCATCGCCTTGCGCGTGCCGGCTGCCGCCGTTGCGCGGCTTGGCCCGAGGATGACGAGATGATCGACGTCGATGGCTACCGTCCGAATGTGGGCATCGTGCTGCTGAATGGAGACGGCCGCCTGTTCTGGGCGCGCCGTATCAACCGCGACGGCTGGCAGTTCCCGCAAGGCGGCATGCGCAGCGACGAGACGCCGCTGGAAGCGATGTACCGCGAGCTGGAAGAGGAAACCGGCCTTTCGCCCGAGCATGTCGAGGTGGTGGCCTCCACCCGCGGCTGGTTGCGCTACAAGCTGCCGCAGCGCTACGTGCGCCACCAGCAGCGACCCACCTGCATCGGCCAGAAACAGGTGTGGTTCCTGCTGAGGCTGGTCAGCGCCGAGGATGCGCTGCGGCTGGACGCTGGCGAGAAGCCGGAATTCGACATCTGGCGCTGGGTGGATTTCTGGTACCCGGCCGCCCACGTGGTGAATTTCAAGCGGCAGGTCTACGAGCGCGCCTTGCGTCATTTCGCGCCCATGGTGGAGGGTATGTGCCGGATCGAGCTGGGCAACGCACCACCGCGCGACGGAAGCGGCCTGCCCGGAGACGACTCCCGGCACGACTGGCGGGCTGCCTAGACGGCACGAAGAGGAAGCGCACATCGACTGGCTGGAGACCCGGCAGAGCCTGGTCAAGGACATCGGCGCGGAGCGCTACCTGCAGAGCAAGATGCGGCACTGATCGCGTCAACCGTCATGCCGCGGCAAGGCGGGCGAAGTATGCTTGCATCGCCGACCCGCGCCCCCACTTGAGTGCCATGGATACCGTCGTCTCGCTTCCCACCGTTCCCGATTACCGCAGCAGCGGCGCGCCGCTGGTGTTCACCGAAGCCGCTGCGCGCAAGGTACAGGAGCTGATCGCGGAGGAAGGCAACCCCGGATTGAAGCTGCGCGTGTACATCTCCGGCGGCGGTTGCTCGGGCTTCCAGTACGGCTTCACCTTCGACGAGGCGCAGGCCGAGGACGACTTCGCGCTGGAGCGCGAGGGCGTGACCCTGCTGTGCGATCCGTTGTCGCTGCAGTACCTCACCGGTGCCGAGATCGACTACAGCGAGAGCCTCAACGGCTCGCAGTTCGTGATACGCAACCCGAACGCGAAGACCACCTGCGGCTGCGGCTCCTCGTTCTCCACCTGAGCCGAGCACCGCACGCCATGTCCGCGACGCCGCCCAACACCTTCGCCGGACTCAGCCTGACCCTGGACCGCATGGCCGAGCGACGCGACGACGCGGCGTGGCTGCTCGGGCAGGCCTCGGCACCAACGGCGCGTTACCTGCTGCTCGATCCCGAGGGCCACGGCTTCCTGCACGCCGGCCGCGATGCGCTGCGCTGGCTGGCCGCCGACGAGGGCCGCCAGCTGTGCGCCGATGCGCCGGCGTCGTTGCTCGGCATCGCCGATGGCCGCCCGCATTTCCTGCTTGCGCTGGAGAGCGATGCGCGCATCGCGGCGCTGGAGGCCGAATTGCACGCCCGCCGCGTCAGCCTGCGCGAAGCCGGCCTGTTGCTGCCTGCCGACGAGGCCGGCCTGTTCGCCTACGCCAAGGGCCTGGCGCACTGGCATCGCGAGACGCGGCACTGCGTGCGCTGCGGCGCGCCGCTTGCGGTGGTTTCGGCCGGTCATCGCCTGCGCTGTACGAACGCGGATTGCGCACGCATGCATTTTCCGCGCACCGACGCGGCGATCATCGTGATCGTCGAACACGACGGAGCCTGCCTGCTCGGCCGCCAGGCCGGATGGCCGGCCGGGCGCTATTCCACGCTGGCGGGCTTCATCGAACCGGGCGAGGCGCTGGAGGACGCGGTGCGTCGCGAAGTGCTGGAGGAATCCGGCGTGCGCGTGGGCGAGGTGCGCTACCACTCGTCGCAACCCTGGCCGATGCCGGCATCGCTGATGGTGGGTTTCACCGCGGTGGCGCTCGATCCCACGATCCGCCTGCGCGACGGTGAACTGGAAGACGCGCGCTGGTTCACGCCGGAGCAGATCGCCGACGGCATCGCCGACGGCAGCTTCCTCCCCTCGACGCCGCTGTCGGTGTCCTATCGCCTGCTGTCCGACTGGCTGCATGAACGGGCAGGCATGGATCTGGATGCGCTGGTGGCCGCCCGCGGCGCCCTGTGACGCCAGGATGCCTCGCATACAATGCGAGGCGATCCCACGGAGCCCACGCACATGGCCTTACGTCTGCTTGCCGCCCTGATTGCCCTGGGCCTGCTGCACTGGCAACCCCGACTCGCGCACTGGCGCAACGACGGCGGCTTCCGCCGTTGGGTGGCCCAGCTGAACGACACCTCAGGCGCCGGCCGCGTGGTGCTGGCGCTGTTGCTGCCGCTGGCGCTGTGCGCGCTGGCGACGTGGCTGCTGCGCCACTCGCCGCTGCCCGATCTGCTGCAATTGCTGTTTGCGCTGGCCGTACTGTTGTTTTGCTTCGGCCCGCATGCGTTCGAAGCCGATCTGGAGGCGATCCTGGCCGCGCAAGACGACGCCGGTCGCGAAGCCGCGGCGCAGGCGCTGGCCGAGGACGGCGAACATGTGCCGTGGCGCGCGGTGGAGCTGGGCGAGGCCACCGCCTACGCCGCGCTGCGCCGGCGCTTCGGCGTGCTGTTCTGGTTCTTCCTGCTGGGGCCTGTGGGTGCGCTGCTCTATCGCCTGGCGCGCGCGCTCGGTCATGACGAAGCGCTGCGCCTGGACACCGATGCGCGCGGCACCGCGCGCCAGCTGGCCAATGGCCTCGACTGGGTGCCCGCGCAGCTGATGGTGTTTACCCTTGCGCTGGTGGGCCACTGGGACGCCGTGATTGGCGCCTGGAACCGCTGGCACCAGCAAGCCTTGCCGAACAGCTGGCTCAACGAAGGGCCGGGCTTCCTCGGCGCCGCGGCACGCGCGGACATCCAGATCGACATCGAGGGCGGCGAAGGCTACACGGAGGAACGCAGCGACCCGTTGCTCGAACTGCGCCGCCTGCGCGGCGCGCTGCTGCGCGCACTGCTGGCGTGGCTGAGCGTGGTGGCGCTGATCGTGATCGGCGGCTGGCTGCACTGATCCAGCCCGAACCGTCCTCGCGAAAGCTCAGGCCATCTCACCGCGCAACGCGCGCACGCGTGCTTCCAGCGCCGTCGCGCTGGTGCTTTCCGGCGGCAAGGGCGCATCCACCACCAGCTCCACGCGTGCGCGGAAGCGGCGCGGCAAACGCGCGCGGCCCAACGCGGAATCGCGCCGGCTCCACATGCTGCCCCACAACCCGCGCAGCGCCATCGGCACCACCGGCACCGGGCGGCGTGCCAGGATCTTTTCCACACCCGGACGGAACGACGCGATCGCGCCGTCGCGGGTCAACCCGCCCTCGGGGAAGATGCATACGAGTTCACCATCGGCAAGTGCTGCATCCACCGCGTCGTAGGCTCGTTGCAGCACCGCCGGATCTTCCTTCTGTCCGGCGATAGGGATGGCCTTGGCCGTCCGGAACAGGAACCTGAGCAGCGGCAGGTTGAAGATCCTGAAATACATCACGAAGCGCGCGGGACGCCGCAGGTTCGCCATCAGCAGCAGCGGATCGACGAAACTGACGTGGTTGCACACCAGCAACGCCGGCCCTTCTTCCGGAATGTTGCGCAAGCCGTCCGCACGCACGCGATACAAGGTGCTGGTCAGCATCCAGGTGACGAAGCGCAGGATGAATTCGGGTACCAGGGTGAAGATGTACGCCGCCACCAGCACGTTGAGCAGGGCGGCGGCAAGGAAGATCTGCGCGGCATCGAAACCCAGCCAGCCCATGCCAAGGCCGAAGCCGGCCGCCGCGACGATCAGCACGGCATTCATGATGTTGTTGCCGGCGATGATGCGCGACAGTTTTTCGCGCGGCGCACGTGCCTGCACGAAAGCGAACAGCGGCACCACGTAGAGGCCGGCGAAAGCGCCGATCAGGGCGAGGTCGAGCGCGATGCGCCAGCTGCCCGCGCCACGCAGGAAGTCCAGCCAGTCCAGTCCGCGGACCGGCGCGGCACCATGGCGGGCGAAATAGAGATCGACGCCGAACGCGGTGAGGCCGAACGCACCCAGCGGCACCAGGCCGATTTCCACGCGCCGGTCCGACAGCTTCTCGCACATCAGCGCGCCGATACCGCTACCGATCGAGAACAGCGTAAGCGCCAAGGTGTAGACCGTGCCGTCGCCA
>JAJZGE010000275.1 GCA_021798675.1 Pseudomonadota bacterium
CATCGCCCGCGCCGCCTATGAGGCCACGCTGCAGTGGGTGCGCGAGCGCAAGGCCTTCGGCCATGCGATCGGCAGCTTCCAGATGACCCAGTCGAAGATCGCCGACATGAAGTGCAAGCTCGACACGGCCAGCCTGCTGACGCTGCGCGCAGCGTGGCTGAAGGGGCAGGCCGAAACCAGCGGCGGCGGCCGCTACGGCACCGAGGCGGCGATCGCGAAGCTCACCGCGTCAGAAGCGGCGATGTGGATCACCCATCAGGCGGTGCAGATCCACGGCGGCATGGGCTACTCGAAGGAGCTTCCGCTGGAGCGCTATTTCCGCGATGCCAAGATCACCGAGATCTACGAAGGCACCAGCGAGATCCAGCGGCTGGTGATCGCACGCGCCGAGACCGGGCTGCGCTGACCCGGCAACGCCGCGCACGAGCGCACCCTGTGCACAAATGCCTTTTGTCCGAAGCTGTCGGCAAAGAGCTATCGCGCACAGGGTGCGCTCCTACAAGCGCATCACGCGCCGCGCTGCGGATCCGAGTCGAACGACTGCATGCCGTTGCTGCCGCGTACCGGCGGCGGTGGCTCGGGACCGTCCAGCTTGTCGCCCAGCAGCCGGCGCACGCTGACGTAGAACACCGGGATCAGCAGCAGGCCGAGGAAGGTGGCAAACAGCATGCCGCCGATCACGCCGGTGCCGATCGCGTGGCGCGAGTTGGCCCCCGCGCCGGTTGACACGAACAGCGGAAACACGCCCAGGATGAACGCCAGCGAGGTCATCAGGATCGGCCGCAGGCGCAGCTTGGCCGCCTCGATCACGCCTTCGCGCAGGGTCTTGCCCGCCGCCTGCTGCTCCACCGCGAACTCCACGATCAGGATCGCATTCTTGGCGGCCAGGCCGATCACCGTGATCAGGCCGATCTTGAAGTAGATGTCGTTCGGCAGCCCGCGCAGCATCGAGAACACCACCGTGCCGAGCAGCCCCAGCGGCACCACCAGCAACACCGCGACCGGAATCGACCAGCTTTCGTACAGCGCCGACAGGCACAGGAACACGATCAGGATCGACAGCACCATCAGCAGCGTGGCCGAGTTGCCCGAGAGCAGCTCCTGGTACGACTGGCCGGTCCAGTCGTAGCCGAAGCCCTTGGGCAGGTCCTTGTTGACGATCTGCTCCAGTGCGGTCATTGCCTGGCCGGTGGAATAGCCCGGCCCCTCGTTGCCGACGATTTCCACCGCCGAATAGCCGTTGTAGCGGGTCAGCGCCGGCGACGCCATCGCCCACTTGGCATGCACCACACTGGCCAGCGGAACCATGTTGACGCCCGTGGTGGGCGCACCGCCGGTACTCGCCAGCGTGCTCGGCGTGTAGATGTGCTGCAGCGCCGCCGGACCCATCCGGTAGGGCTCGTCGGCCTGCATCAGCACGCGCTTGACGCGGCCGCCGTAGGCAAAGTCGTCGACATACACCGGTGCCAGGGTGAGCTGGATCGCGGTGTAGATGTCGCTTACCGACAGTCCCATCGACTGCGCCTGCACCCGATCCACATTCAGCTGCAGCTGCGGCGCATCCTCCAGCCCGTTGGGCCGCACGCCTGCCAGCATCGGACTCTTGGCCGCCTTGCCGAGCAGGATGTTGCGCGCCTGGGTCAGTTCTTCGCGGCTTTGTCCCGCGCGCGCCTGCAGCCACATGTCGATGCCACCGAACTGGCTCAGGCCACGGATGGTCGGCAGGTTGACCACGAAGATCCGCGCGTCGCGGATGCCGTGCAATTGGCGATTCGCCTGCTGGATGAACTGCTCGGCAGTGACGTTGCGCTTGCTCCAGTCCTTCAGCCGGATGAAGGTCATGCCGGTGTTTTCGCCGGAGCCGACAAAGCTGAAACCGGAGATCTGGAACACGCCCTCGACCGCCTGGTCCTTCTGCAGCACCTCGCGGATCTGCGTCATCACCCGTTGCGTGCGCTGCAGCGTGGCACCGGGTGGCAGCGACACGATCGCCAGCGCGAAGCCCTGGTCCTCGCTGGGCACGAAGCTGGTCGGCAGGCGTGTGTACAGGAAGCCGCACAGCACGCTGATCAGCACGAACACCAGCATCCAGCGCGGCGCATGCTTCACCGCGCTGCCGACATGCCCGGTATAGGTGCGATTGACGCGCGTGAACATGCGGTTGAAGCCGCGGTACACGATGTTCTTCCGGTGCTCGTGTTCCGGCCGCAGGATGCTGGCGCACAGCGCCGGCGTGAACGACAGCGCCAGGAACGCGGAAAAGCCCATCGACACCGCGATGGTCAGGGCGAACTGCTTGTAGATCACGCCCGATGCGCCGGGCTGCAGCGCCGACGGCACGAATACCGCCGCCAGCACCACGGTGATCGCCACGATGGCACCGGTGATCTGGCCCATCGCCTTGCGCGTGGCCTCCTTCGGCGACAGACCCTCCTCGGTCATGATGCGTTCGACGTTCTCGATCACCACGATCGCATCGTCCACCACGATGCCGATCGCCAGCACCATGCCGAACAGGGTCAGCTGATTGACGGTGAAGCCCAGCGGCAGCAGGCCGATGAAGGTGCCCAGCAGCGCCACCGGTATCACCAGCGTCGGGATGAGGGTGGCGCGGAAGTTCTGCAGGAACAGCAGCATCACGCCGAACACCAGCACGATCGCGATGACCAGCGTCTCCAGCACTTCCTTGATCGAGATCCTGACGAACGGCGTGCTGTCGTAGGGCGCGAACCAGCTCACCCCGGTCGGGAAGCTGGTGGCCAGTTCGGCCATCTTGGCGCGCACCGCGGTGGCCACGTCCAGCGCGTTGGCGCCGGGCAGCAGCTGCACGCCGAACGAGCCGGCCGGCTTGCCGTTGTAGGTCGCGCTGAAGCCGTAGTTCTGCGGGCCGAAGCCGATCCGCGCCACATCGCTGAGCTTCACCACGGTGCCGTCGCTGTTGGCGCGCAGGATGATGTTGCCGAACTGCTGCGGCGTGGAGAAGCGGCCCTCGGCCGAGACCGTGGCGGTGAAGCCCTGGCCACTGGCGGCGGGATCGGAGCCGATCGAGCCGGCGGCAAACTGCACGTTCTGCGCGCGCACCGCGTTCAGCACGGTCGAGGCGGAGAGCCCGTAGCCCTGCAGCTTGTCCGGGTTCAGCCAGATGCGCATGGCGTATTCGGAACCGACCTGGAAGGTGTTGCCGACACCGGAGATGCGCGAGATCTGCGGCACCACCTGCGAGGCCACGATGTCATTCAGCCGCGCGCTGTCGATCGCCGGATTGGTCGAGGTGAGCGCCACGAACATCAGGAAATCGGGGTTGGCCTTGGCCACCACGACGCCCTGCTGGGTGACCTCGGTGGGCAGTCGCGGCGTGGCCAGCGCCACCTTGTTCTGCACCTGCACCTGGGCGATGTCCGGGTTGGTGCCGGTCTCGAAGGTGAGAGTGACGCTGGAACCACCCTTGGAGTTCGACGAGGAGCTGAAATACAGCAGATGGTCGATGCCGGTGAGCTGCTGCTCGATCACCTGGGTCACGGTCTTTTCGGTGGTGTCAGCGCTGGCTCCGGGGTAGTTCGCGCTCACCGTCACCTGCGGCGGGGCAATGTTCGGATACGACTCCACCCCCATGTTCAGCACCGAAATGATGCCGGCCAGCGTGATCAGGATGGCGACTACCCAGGCGAAGATCGGGCGGTCAATGAAAAAATTCGGCATGATCGGGCTCCGTTACCGCTTGCCGGCGGGGCGTGCGCTGCCCGTGGCGGCGGTCGCTGGCGGATGCCACGGCGTGGCCTTGGCCGGCGCGCCGGGCTTGACCGCCTGGATCCCCGACACGATCACCTGGTCGCCGGGCTGCAGCCCGGCCGTGACCACCCAGTCGCTGCCGCTGATCTGCGTGGCGCTGACGTTCTTGCGCAGCACCTTGCCATCGGCGGCCACCACCATCACGTAGGCACCGGCGGTGTCGCGCTGCAGCGCCGGCTGCGGAATCAGGTACACGCCGTGCTGCTGGCCGAGCTGGGCGGTGATCGTCACATACAGCCCGGGCAGCAGGCTGTGGGTCGGATTGGGGATCTTCGCGCGCAGATTCACCGAGCCGGTGGCGGGGTCGACCGAGGTGCTGGAAAAATCCAGCACACCCGGTTCGGGATACACGCTGCCGTCGGGCAGGGTTACCTGCACCCTGGCCTGGTCCGGGTTGGCCAGGGTGACGCTGCCGGCACCCTGCGCCTGGCGCATCCGCTCCATCTCGCTGGCGCTCATGCTGAAGTTCACGTACATCGGGTCGATCTGGTCCACGGTAGTCAGCAGG
>JAJZGE010000276.1 GCA_021798675.1 Pseudomonadota bacterium
GCTGGGCGTGCCGCTGGTGGCGCTGCTGCTGGGCGACGGCAGCGCGTTCTGGTACGCCCCGCCCGGCCTGCCCGAGACCCTGCCGCTGGACGACGCGCTGCTGTCCGCCTGCCGCGACATCGCGCGCCACGGCGCCGCGGAGGTGGTCAACGACGCCCGCGCGGACGTCCGTTTCCTGCCTGCCGGCGCCGACCCCGCGCATGCCACGGTCGGTTTCCTCGCCTGCGAGCCGGTGTACGGTCTGGACGGCCAGAAGCTGGGCGCCCTGTTCGCCATCGACCGCAAGCCGCGGCTGTCGCTGGGCAACGGCGAGCTGGCCGCGCTGCGCGATGCGGCGGCCCTGGCCGGCACCGGTGCGGCACTGCGCAGCTACTTGCACCGGATCGACCCCGCTACCCGGCTGCCGCACCGCAACGCGTTCTTTTCCGATCTGCGCACGCAGCTGCCGCACGATAACGGCACCGCCTGGCTGGTGGTGATCGAAACCGCGCCGGTGGCGCGATTCAATGCCTTCGTGCGTGCCATGGGCCACACCTATGCCGACGCGCTGACGCGCGCCACCGCCGAGCGCGTGCAGCGCTGGATCATGCCCGGCATGCAGCTCTACCAGGTGGCGCCGTCGCGGCGGGCGGTGCTGCTGCCGAACCAGCGCGAGGCACCCACGCCCGCGCAACTGGATGCCCTGGTGGCGGTGCTGCGCGAGCCGGTGGATTGCCTCGGCATATCGCTGAGCCTGCAGCCGGGCGTGGGCCTGCTGGAGGTCGAGGCGAGCGAGCTGCGCGGCGGCGACCCGCTGCGCCGCGTGATGAACGCGGCGTGGATGGCGATGGGCACCGCGCGCGGCTGGGCGCTGTACGACCGCCGCGACGACGAACGCCAGCGGCAGGAGTTCTTCCTGGTCACCGAACTGGCCGCGGCGCTGTCCGAGCGCACGGAACTGGAGCTGCACTACCAGCCGCGCGTGGAGCTGCACAGCGGCCGCTGTGTGACGCTGGAAGCACTGGCGCGCTGGCGGCACCCCACGCTGGGCGCGATCTCGCCCGCCACCTTCGTGCCGTTGGCCGAGCAGGCCGGGCTGATGCGCACGATGACCGACTGGGTGTTCGACCGCGGCATTGCGCAACTGGCCGCATGGCGGCGCGAGGGCCTGGACGTGCGGCTGTCGCTCAACGTTTCCAGCATCGACCTCGACAACCAGTTGCAGCCGCGGCTCGCCGCCGCCGCGCAACGCCATGGCGTGCCGCTGAACCGGCTGGAGCTGGAGTTCACCGAGAGCACCGCGATCCACCACAACGAGCTCACCCGCGACGCGCTGGTCGCGCTGCGCGAAGCCGGCGTGGGCATCGCCATCGACGATTTCGGCGTCGGCTACAGCAACCTGGACGCACTGCGCCGCATGCCGGCCAATAGCCTGAAGATCGACCAGTCGCTGGTGCGCGGCATCGACGCCCGCTGGTACGACGCCGCCCTGGTGAGCGCGATGGTTGCGCTGGGCCACGACTTCGGCTTCCGCGTGGTCATGGAAGGGGTGGAAACCGAGAGCGTGCTGGCCACCGTGCGCGACATGGCATGCGACGAAGTGCAGGGCTACCACATCGCGCGTCCGATGCCGGCTGCGCAGGTCGCCGGGTGGCTGCGCGGGCACGCCGCCAGGGCGCTCGGCTGACCTTCCTGCCACGCCATCGACCGGGCCCGCCGTGGAACAATGGCGCGGATCCTTTCTCCGGAGCCACGCATGTCCCCCGCCATCGCCCTTGCCCTGCTGCTGGGCGCCTCGCCGGCCGCCGGCAGCCATGATTTCGATGCGCGCGTGCACGCGGCCAAGATGGCCGAGGCCGCCGCCACCGGGCCGGCCTACCAGAAGTCGCTGTGGGGCCGGATCGACGGCTCCACCGCCGCCGCCTACAAGGCCTGCCTGAACCGTTCCAAGAACGACAAGACGCCGTTTACCCTGGTGCTGGACGTGGATGCGCATGGCAAGCCGCAAAACCTCGGGGTGCAGCCGGCCACGGCCGTCGCCACCTGCATGGCCACGCATTTCGCCGGGCTGACGCTGCCCGCGCCGCCGGCAACGCCGGCGCCGTATCCACTGGAAATCGACTTCAGCGTCGCGCCGTGACGCTCAGGCGGCCGCGGCGGCGCGCGACCGCTCGTAGCGCCGGTGATGCACCAGCAGGCCGGCGAAATAGACGATGTAGTAGCCCACCAGCAGGCCGATCACCAGCATGGTCAAGGGGCTGGACTGGTAACTCATCGCGATGTCCGTGCCGGGCGCCCCGCCGGAGGCCAGCGCCTGCGCCTGCTGCAGCTGCGGCGCCAGCACCATGAAGCGCCATAGCAGCCGCCCCAGCAGCAGCGCGGTGAGCACGGCGCCGATCCACGGGTTCGGCACGTAGCAGTCGCCCTTGACCGGATCGGTCTCGAAACGCGTCAGGCGCAGGCCGGCGAAACCCAGCGCCGCACCGATCGCCGCGCCGCCGAGCAGGCCCTCGGCCAGCCGGATGTCGTGCAGGCCGGCAAGCATCAGCAGGGCACCGATCACCGCGAAGACCGCGATGCGCGTGACCATCCGCTTTCGGCGGATCGGCTGGCGGCCGAAATTGCGGCTGATCCGGCGCCAGACCATCAACGCCACCAGCGGCACGATGATCGCGTAGTTCACCAGGTGGGCAGGCATGGCGGCACATCCGTTGCGGGCGGAGAGGCTTGCAGCCTAACGGAGTCGCCCGCGCCACGCGATGTACACGACGCAGGCATTGCGCATGACGACTGTCATGCGCAACGGAAATTCACTTGGCCTTGCCCTGGTTGGCCACCGCGGCCATCTTCGCCTCGATCGCAGCGGCGTCGCCAAGGTAGTAGCGCTTGAGCGGCTGCAGGTTATCGTCGAACTCGTACACCAGCGGCACACCGTTCGGGATGTTCATCTCGACGATGTCGGCGTCGGAGATGTTGTCCAGGTACTTCACCAGCGCGCGCAGCGAATTGCCGTGCGCGGCCACCACCACGCGCCGGCCGGCCTTGATCGTCGGCGCCAGCACCTCGTGCCAGTACGGCAGCACTCGGGCCACGGTGTCCTTCAGGCATTCGGTGTCGGGAATCTGCTCGGGCTTGAGCGCGGCATAGCGCGGGTCGTGCACGGCCTCGTTGGCGCTGCGCTCCAGCGGCGGCGGCGGGATGTCGTAGCTGCGGCGCCACACCTTCACCTGCGCATCGCCGTACTTCGCGGCCGTCTCGGCCTTGTTGAGGCCGGTGAGCGCGCCGTAGTGGCGCTCGTTGAGGCGCCAGTCGGTGTGCACCGGCAGCCACGACATTTCCATCGCGTCGAGCACGCCCCACAGCGTGTGCACCGCGCGCCGCAGCACCGAGGTGTGTGCGACATCGAACGCGTAGCCTTCGCGCTTCAGCAGTTCGCCCGCCTCGCGCGCCTCCTGCTCGCCCAGCGCCGTGAGATCCACGTCGGCCCAGCCGCTGAAACGATTGTCGAGGTTCCACTGCGACTGGCCGTGGCGGATCAGGACGAGCTTGTGCATGGCATCGGGTTCTCGGCGGGGAAGTCCGGCATGGTGCCACCATGCCGAAGGTCACGCCAACCATTCGCGCGGCCGCTGCATCCCAGTGGTGTCCTTCCCACGAACGGAGTACCTCCCATGCGCCGCATCCTGCTCTCCCTCGCCCTGCTCCTGCCGCTGGCGGCCGTCGCCGCGGACAACGACATCGACAAGGTCAACGGCAGCGTGCACGTGGACGCCGGCCAGCACGCCGGCGACGTCAGTTCGGTGAACGGCAGCGTGCACGTCGGCGACCACGCCGTGGTGCAGAAGGCCAGCACCGTCAACGGCTCGGTGGATCTGGGCGCGCAAGCCCATGCCGGCGAGCTGGGCACCGTCAACGGCGCGATCCGGCTGGCCGCCGGCAGCCAGGTCGACGGCAAGGTCGAGGCCGTCAACGGCGCGATCAGCCTCGCCCAGGGCGCCCAGGTGAACGGCCACCTTTCCAACGTCAACGGCGCCATCACGCTGGACGACGCCCACGTCGCCGGCGGCCTCGAAACCGTGGCCGGCGACGTCACCGTGGGCGCCGGCTCGCACGTCGAAGGCGGCATCCTGGTCGACAAGCCGAGCAACGGCTGGTTCCACTGGGGCAGCGAACGCAAGCCGGTGGTGGTGATCGGCCCGCACGCGGTGGTGCAGGGCACGCTGGAGTTTCGCCGGCCGGTGGTGCTGAAGGTCAGCGACAGCGCGCAGATCGGCCCGGTGAAGGGCGCCACGGCCGAGAAGTTCAGCGGC
>JAJZGE010000277.1 GCA_021798675.1 Pseudomonadota bacterium
GTCGGGCGCCAGCCGCTGCGCATTGGCCGGCATCGAGCCGATCTCCTTCTGCAGCGCGCGGATGTCGAGCAGGGTTTCCTCGTCGGCCTGGCGCTTGCCGTACAGCGCCTCGGTGATCCGGCCCTGCACGTAGGTGGTAAAGCCCTCGTTGAGCCAGATGTCGCGCCAGCTCGCCGCGGTGACCAGGTTGCCCGACCAGGAGTGCGCCAGCTCGTGCGAGATCACGCTGACCAGGCTCTTGTCGCCCACGATGATGGTCGGCGTGGCGAAGGTCATGTCGGGGTTTTCCATGCCGCCGTAAGGGAACGACGGTGGCAGCACCAGCAGGTCGTAGCGGCCCCAGCGGTACGGCCCGTACAGCGACTCCGCGGTCTCGATCATCTTCTCGGTGTCGGCGAACTCGCGTGCGGCCTTGTCCACCATGGACGGCTCGGCGTACACCGCCGAGCGCGGTCCGGTCTCCTTCACCGCGATGTCGCCGGCGGCGATCGCCAGCAGGTAGGAGGGGATCGGGTGCGGCTGGTCGAAGCGGAAGTCGCCGTCCAGCGGATGCCTGGCGTCGTTGAGTGCACTCATCACCACGCGGATGTCCTTCGGCGCGGTGACGTGGGCGTCGTAGGTGAAGCGGATCGCCGGTGAATCCTGCAGCGGCACCCAGGAGCGTGCATGGATGGATTCGGACTGCGAGAACATGAAGGGCAGCTTCTTGTCCGCCGTCTGCGCGGGCGGCAGCCACTGCAGGCCGGAGGCGTCGGGCGAGGTCACGTAGGTGATGCGCACCTGCGTCGGATGCCGCGGCGCCTCGATGGTGAGCTTGCTGCCCAGTTCCTGGCTGGCCGGCGCCAGCGCGTACTTCAGCGCACGGGTCCTGCCGTCGGCGTCCACCGCGTCGATGGAGGCGATCGTCAGGTCACGCGTGTCCAGCACCAGTGCGGGCGCCTTCGGGTTCTTCCAGTCGAGCTTCAGCGTGGCTACGCCGTCGAGCTGCTTGTGCGGGAAGTCGATCTTCAGGTCGAGATCAAGGTGGGTCACCACCACCTGGTCGGGCTGAGCGTAGGAATGCGGGTCGTTGGCCTGGGCCGCCAGCGGCAAGGCAAGCGCGCAGAGGGCAAGGGCGGGAAGCAGGCGCATGCAGCGGCTCCGGCAAGGGGACGTAAACGCAAAGTATGCCACCGCCCTGCCGGCGCCCGCCCATGGCGGAAGGCCCGGGCGAGCCCCGGCAGGGGGAACTGTCGCGCGATCGCAAAAAAGTGCAAGCTGGCGATCAGGGAGGTCGCCGCCTGTCGCGTGGCGGTGGCTCGGGCTCGCGGAGGAAGGCATGCTGGTCGACATGGATCCGCCGGTGTTCGGCTATTTCACGGCAGCGCTGATCGCCACCACCGGTATCGCGCTCGCCTCCGGTGTGCAATTCGTGGTGATCGGGCTCTGGCGGCGGCGCGAGACCATCCACCTGTCTTACGCCGTGCTTTGCCTCTGCATCGCCGGACTCGCGCTGGGCGACCTGCTGCTGCTCGGTGCCGGCAACCTGCCCGGGGCGACCGCCGCGCTGCGCTGGATGATAGGGGTGGCGATCCTGTTCTTTCCCCCGTTCGTCGCATTCATCAGCGCCTACACCGGCGCATCGGCGGGTTGGCGGGTGAAGCTGGTGCTGGTCCTGCTGGCGCTGCTGTTCCTCTGGCTCGACCTGGTCACGCCCACCACGCTGTTCTACACCCGGCTCACGGCGACGCCCGGCATCGTGCTGCCCTGGGGCGAGCACCTGTATGGCGTGGCCGGCACGATCTCGGCCTGGGGCTGGTTGTTCCACCTGGCGTCGTACGCGGCGTTCCTGTGGGCGCTGTGGCGGACGTGGCGGCAGTACCGCGGTGGCGAGCGGCTGCTCGCCAGCTTGCTTGGCGCCTGCCTGCTGGTGCAGTTCGCGGCCCTGCTATGGGGCGACATCGCGATCGATCTGCTTGGCGTGCGATCGCCATATCTGGACGCCTTTTCCTTCCTGCCCTTCGTGCTGCTGATGAGCCTGTCGCTGGCCGCGCAACTGCAGCAGCGCTCGACGCAGCTGGAGGAGACCCGCCTGCAACTGGAGGCCGAAGCGCATACGCGTCGCGAGGCCGAGTCCAACCTGCACCATATTGCCTACCACGACAGCCTGACCGGTCTGCCCAACCGCGCCCTGGTACTCAGCCGCCTTGCCGAAGTGCGCGCCGACGCGCTGGCGAGTGGCGACTGCGCTGCGCTGCTGCTGATCGACCTGGATAATTTCAAGACCATCAATGACAGCCTGGGCCATCAGGTCGGTGACCGCCTGCTGCAGGCGATCGCTGACCGTCTGCTCGCTGGGGTGCCACCGGGCGCGATCCCGGCACGTCTGGGTGGGGACGAGTTCGTGCTACTGCTGGAGCCGCTCAGGGGATCCCCCGCCGATGCGCAGACGCAGGCGCAGCAGATCGCCTCGAACCTCATCGCGCGCCTCTCTGGACCGGTGATGGTGGACCATCGGGTCCTTGCCGTCGGTGCCAGCGTCGGCGTCGCAGTGTTTCCCGACGGCGAGGATGGCGTGGCCGACCTGCTGCGCCGTGCCGACATCGCGCTCTACCGGGCCAAAGCGGCTGGACGCAACACCGTACGGCTGTTCAAGCCCCACATGCAGCAGGAAGCCGATACCCGCCTCACGCTCGAACGTGGCCTGCGCGCGGCGCTGGAGCAGGGCGAGATGGACACGCAGTTTGCCCTGCATTTCCAGCCCCAGCTCAGCCCACAGGGCGATTTGCTCGGCGCCGAGGTGCTGCTGCGCTGGCGCCATCCCCAACTGGGCGACCTGCCGCCGGCACAGTTCATCCCGATCGCCGAGGAGAGCGGCCTGATCCATGCGCTGGGCAGCTGGGTGGTCGGTACGGCCTGCGCCTGTATCCGGGCATGGGACGGCGACGGCTTGCCTTTCCGCGGGCGCCTCGCGATCAACCTGAGTGCCCGGCAGCTTGCGGAGCCGAGCCTTGCCAGGTTGCTCGATGCGCGGGTACGCGAAGCAGGCGTCGACGCATCGCGGCTGACGCTGGAACTGACCGAAGGCGCATTGCTGCAGGATTCGGACACCGCACTGGCGATCCTGCAGCAACTGGCCGCCGCCGGCTTCCACCTGGCGTTGGACGATTTCGGCGTCGGCTATTCCGCGCTGGGCCACCTGCAGCGGCTGCCGCTGCACACGCTCAAGATCGACCGTGCCTTCGTCGGCGATCTGGCCTCCGGATCCACCCGGCCGCTGGCGGGCTTCATCGTCGACATGGCCCACCGGCTCGGCATCGCCGCGATGGCTGAGGGCGTCGAGACGGAGTCGCAGCGCCATGCGCTCGAGCGGATGGGCTGCGACGGCCTGCAGGGCTACCTGCTCTGTCGCCCGCTGGACGAGGCCGCTTTCCGTCACTGGCTCATCGAGCACGAGCACGAGCACGAGCACGGACACGAGCGCGCGCGGTCGCCGCGGCAGGCGCGGGACGAAGACCGGACCGCGGTCGGTGAATGATCAGGGGGCGGATCAGCCGTAGCGGTCGGCCAGCCGGTCCGTCGCCTGCACCAGCTGGTCGACGATGGCCGGGTCGGCGGCGCTGTGGCCGGCGAGCACGATGCGCAAGTCCGCTTCCGGCCAGGCCGCATGCAGGTCCAACGCGGTCTTTACCGGGCAGATGATGTCGTAGCGCCCGTGCACGATGGTGGCGGGGATGCGGCGTAGCCTGGCCACGTCGCGCAGCAGCTGGTCCGGCTCAAGGAACATGCCGTGCCGGAAGTAGTGCGCTTCCAGTCGCGCCAGGCTCACCGCCTTGTGCGGCTCGGCAAAATCGCCGGGCGCGCCGGGATCGTGCAGCAGCGTGGTGCTGCCGCCCTCGTAGTCGCTCCAGGCCTGCGCGGCGGCCAGGCGCAATGCTTCGTCGTCGCCGTCGAGGCGCCGCCAGTACGCCTCGATCATGTTGCCGCGCTCGGCGGCCGGGATGAAATCGCGGAAGCGCGCCCAGCGCTCGGGAAAGATGAAGCGCGCGCCGCCGTCCGCCTCGTTGAACCAGCGCAGCTCCTCGTCGCGGGCGAGGAAGATGCCGCGCAGCACCAGCCCCAGCACGCGCTCGGCATGCGCCTCGGCATAGGCCAGCGCCAGCGTGGAGCCCCACGAGCCGCCGAACACCACCCAGCGCTCGATACCCAGTTCCTCGCGCAGCGCCTCGATGTCGGCGACGAGGTGCGCGGTGGTGTTGTCGACGAGGTCGGCGAACGGCGTGGACCGCCCGGCGCCCCGTTGGTCGAAC
>JAJZGE010000278.1 GCA_021798675.1 Pseudomonadota bacterium
CCCGATGGACGAACTCAGCGCGATGGAGTTCATGCTCGACAAGATGAAGAACACCAAGTCCAACGACGAGTTCTTCAATTCGATGAAGCGCTGAGTAGCGGGATTCGGGGAACGGGGAACGGGGAACGGCAGGATCGCAACTTGCCACCTTTGATCCCCCTCTCCCCCCGGGGAGAAGTTGGGGCGAGGGGGCGCTTTTCGCCCCTGACCACATCACCGCCGCTTCGTCTTTCGGACACCCCAGCAAGGCCGGCATCTGCCGGCCTTGCTGTTTTCGTGCACTTGCGAAACCTTCCCTGCTAGCCTGCAACAATGATTGATTCAGGAAGGATCTCCGCATGCTGTCTCGCATGGCTCTGTTGGTCACCGGGATTATGCTGGCGGGCGCGGCCGCCGCTGATGAAAAACCTGCCTTCCCGCCGACCCTCATTTGCCCCTACCAGACCAGCATGACGCGAGGGCTCGCGGCACACGGCGACTTCAATGCACCGCCCGTGATCAATGCGCTGATCGTCAATGTGATTGACGGCAAGTTGCTGCAAGTACGCCAGCAACTGGACTCAATGAATCCAGCGGACGCTGCCCATTGGCGGCAATCCGCGCTCGTCATCGCGGCCTACGCCAAAAAGCCCACGATGGTCGCCGGCCTGCTGGCCGATGGTGCCTTGATTGATGGCCAAGGAACGCTGCCTGGCCTCGATCGAAAGTTTCGCGATCAGCTCATGGCGGAAGTAAAGAAGGATCCAAAATGGGCGACCGTCGATCCAGCACCCAGGACAGGACGTTTGCTGGACACGGTATTGCTGTTTGACGGCCAGCCCGATGGCCCCGTGGCGACCATCGCTGCCCAATGCGGCGACCTGGCGACACTCGACGTCGCGTTGAACCATCACGCCAACCTGAAGGCACGGATACCGCACAGCAAGGATGTCGTGGTGATGGCGGTGATCGCCAACAATCCTGTGATCGTCAAACGCCTCCTCGATCACGGCGCCGACCCGTCGAGCGCGCCGGCCGGATCCACCGATGGACTGATTGCCGCCGTTGTCGAGGGCAACGCCGCCATGGTCACGCTGTTGCTGGATCATGGTGCCGACCCCTGTGCCGAAGATCGCAGCCGGCAGCGGAGCCATGATGCCTACCAGGCCAGGCACCGCGGTGAGCATCATCCGCTGATCAGCGCTGCGGACATCGCCCGTCGCAGGAACCTTCCCGGCGATATAGTCGCCCGACTGACCTGCCCCGGATTCGACACGGCGAGCCCTGCCGGCCAGTGAGAGTAGCGCCACGGCGAGTCATTCGGCACTCAGCGAACCGCTGCCACGCGCCACCTGTACCGCTACGTACAATTATTTGCCGCCGCCCCCTTTTCGTTGTCACGCAACACCCCCATAGTGTCTCGCTCATCCTGCGAGGCTTTGCCTGTGTCCATACCCAGTGCCGTCAAGGGCACCCCGATCCGGGATCGCCAGCAGCTGACCGACTACCTCGCCGCCGGTGAGAAGCCGCGCGAGGCGTGGCTGATCGGCACCGAGCACGAGAAGTTCGGCTTCCGCACCGACGACCTGCGGCCGCCCGCCTTCGAGGGCGAGCGCGGCATCAAGCACCTGCTGGAAACCCTCGCCACCCGTTACGGCTGGGAGGTCACGCGCGAGGGCGAGAACCCGGTCGCGCTGTCGCGCGACAAGGCCTCGATCACGCTGGAGCCGGCCGGTCAGCTGGAGCTGTCCGGCGCGCCGCTGGAGACGATCCACCAGACCTGCTGCGAGGTGAACTCGCACCTGGAGGAAGTGCGCTCGATCGCCGACGGCATGGGGCTGGGCTTCCTCGGCATGGGCTTCCAGCCGAAGTGGCGCCGCGACGAGATGCCGTGGATGCCCAAGGGCCGCTACAAGATCATGCGCGAGTACATGCCCAAGGTCGGCTCGCTCGGGCTGGACATGATGACGCGCACCTGCACCGTCCAGGTGAACCTGGATTTCTCCAGCCAGGCGGACATGATCAAGAAGTTTCGCGTGAGCCTGGCGCTGCAGCCGATCGCCACCGCGCTGTTCGCCGATTCGCCGTTCACGCAGGGACGTCCAAACGGCTATCTGTCGTACCGCTCGCACATCTGGACCGACACCGACCCGCACCGAACGGGGATGCTGGACTTCGTGTTCGAGGACGGCTTCGGCTACGAGCGCTACGTCGACTACATCCTCGACGTACCGATGTACTTCAGCCTGCAGGACGGCAACTACCTCGACCTGGCCGGGCAGGATTTCAAGCGCTTCATGGCCGGCGAACTGGCCGCGCTGCCGGGCACCCGCGCCAGCATGAAGGACTTCGCCGACCACCTCACCACCGCGTTCCCCGAAGTGCGCCTGAAGCAGTATCTGGAAATGCGCGGCGCCGACGGCGGCCCGTGGAACCGGCTGTGCGCGCTGCCCGCGTTCTGGGTCGGCCTGCTCTACGACGACGAGGCGCTGGACGCCGCGTGGGATCTGGTCAAGGACTTCAGCCGCACCGAGCGCCACGCCCTGCGCGACGGCGTGCCGAAGCATGCGCTGAAGCTGCCGTTCCGCGGCGGCAGCGTGCGCGACCTGGCCGAGGAAGCGCTGAAGATCGCCAGCCACGGCCTCAAGCGCCGCGCCCGCCTCAACCGGCACGGCGCCGACGAAAGCATCTTCCTTGAACCGATGATCGAGATCGTGCAGGCCAACCAGACCCCGGCCGAACGCAAGCTGGAGCTGTTCCACGGCGCGTGGGGCGGCAGCGTGGACCCGGTGTTTCGCGAGTTTGCGTACTGAGAAAAGTCGCTACCCTGCAAATTTCCCAGCCGCTCCAACCTTCTTCCGGCCATGGACTGCTCGGAATCGGAAGTCTGGTTCCGGTCAAATCAGCGGGGCGTCGTTTCCACCAGCGACCACGCCACGGACTCGCCGGCGCGCATGGGCCTGCAGGTAGATCCGGCCAGCGGGTAGTCGTCCGGCACGAGCCACGGCGTGCGCTCCAGCACGATGCGATCCTCGTTGCGCGGCAGGCGGTAGAAGTCGGCGCCGTGGAAGCTGGCAAACGCCTCCAGCCGGTCCAGCCGGCCCGCCTGCTCGAACGCTTCGGCATACAGTTCGATCGCCGCATGGGCGGTATAGAGCCCGGCGCATCCGCAGGCGGTTTCCTTCGCTTCGCGGGCGTGCGGCGCGCTGTCCGTGCCGAGGAAGAAATGCGCGTCGCCACTGGTGGCCGCCTGCAGCAACGCGGCGCGATGCGTCTCGCGCTTGAGGATCGGCGCGCAGTAGTGGTGCGGGCGGATGCCGCCCTCGAACAACGCGTTGCGGTTGAGCAGCAAATGATGCGCGGTGATCGTGGCCGCCACGTTGGCCGGCGCGCCGCGCACGAACTCCACCGCGTCACGCGTGGTGATGTGCTCCAGCACCATGCGCAGCCCCGGGAACCTCGCCTGCAGCGGCAGCAGGTGGCGCTCGATGAAAACACGCTCGCGATCGAAGATGTCGATGTCCGGATCGGTGACCTCGCCATGCAGCAGCAGGGGCAGCCCGTGGCGCTCCATCGCCTCGATCACCGGATACACCCGCGACAGCTCGCGCACGCCGGACTGCGAGTTGGTGGTGGCGCCGGCGGGGTAATACTTCACCGCAAACACGCTGTCGCTATCCTTCGCGCGAGAGATTTCTTCGGTCGGTGTGTCCTCGGTGAGGTACAGCGTCATCAGCGGCTGGAAGCGCATGCCCGCCGGCAAACTCGCAAGAATCCGCCGGCGATAGTCCTGCGCCTGCGCCACCGTCGTCACCGGCGGCTTCAGGTTCGGCATCACGATGGCCCGCGCGAAGCGCTGCGCGGTGTGCGCGATCACCGAAGCCAGCGCGTCGCCGTCGCGCAGATGCAGATGCCAGTCGTCGGGACGGGTGATTTCCAAGCGTATGGGTGTCATGGATGGCCAGCTCGGGCTTGCGGTGGGAGATGGCAATGGTATCGCGCGAGCGTGGCCGGAGCCTCCGCCATATCCCATCGTCTCTAAAGGCAGAGCTTTCACCCTCCTTGCTGAGGGCGAAAGCTCTTGCCTCTGCGACGCACGCTGGTTTACCGCAGAAACTGAACCTGACCCCGATATCGAAAAAGTGCAGGGGACAACCTCTGACCGTGGCATGACCCTCCAAAAAAAATTGGGCTCTTCGTGAAGTCGTGTGGGTAGATTCCTCCGATTTCACAGCTCCGGCAGCATGCAGGTGAGCACCTTCAGGCGCAGATACTCCTCGTCGCGCAAGCCGTAGGCGCGCCGCTGGAT
>JAJZGE010000279.1 GCA_021798675.1 Pseudomonadota bacterium
CCGATCTCCGGCCGCCGGCGAGACGGCCCCGGCGGGCAGTGCAGCCGGCCAGACCAGCGAGGCGGTGCTGGTGAAGGGCGTGGCGCCGAGCTACCCGCCAAGCGCCCTGCGCGCCAAGCAGAGTGGCTGGGTGGTGGTGGCCTTCACGATCGAGCCAAATGGCCGCACCAGCAATGTGCATGTGACCGATGCACAACCGCGGCGCGTGTTCGATCGCGCGGCGATGGAGGCCGTGCTGCGCTATCGCTTCACGCCCGCGATGAAGGACGGTGTGGCGGTGGCCAGTGAGCGCCAGCAGAAGATCGAGTTCAACCTCTGATTGAAACTGACTGTGGCACAAACGACAACGGCGCCTGCAGGAGCGCCGTTGTCGTTTGTACGAACTCTGCTGTCAGTGACCGCTGATCAGTGGCGGTGATGCACGGTGTGACGGAGCCGCCCCTTTGTTCTCTTTGGCACGGCGCGTGCGGGTGCAGCCTTGCTCTCGACGCCGGCCCAGTCCACATGCGGCAGTCCTAGCAGGCCGTCGAACACCATCGGCATCAGTCCGCTCGGCATCGGGCCAGTGGAGTTCCACAGTGTCACCACGCCGACGTGGTACTTCGGAAAGAAACCGATCATGGTGCGATAGCCGGCCACCGCGCCGGCGTGGAAGATCAGCGTCTGGCCGCCGTATTCGTACACCCGCCAGCCCAGCGCATAGTGCGCGGCAGTAAGGCGCGCACGCCGCCACGGTGTGGCGTACAGCTCGCTGGGTGTGGCCACGCCGGGCGTGTGCAGCACTTGCAGCAGCGCCGGCGGCAGCACATCCGGACGGCCGCCCATTTGCGCGATCAGCCATTTTTCCATGTCGCGCAGGCTGGCGTTGACGCCGGCGGCAGGAGCCACCCGGTAGTAGGTCTCCTTCGGTTGGAACGGCACCCAGCCGTGCGCCGACGGGTGATGCGGCCGCGCCCAGCTCTTGCTGGTTTCCAGGCCGGTGCGGCCGTAGCTCGCGGTGTTCATGCCCAGCGGGTAGAAGATGCGCTTGTCGACCAGCCGGTAGAAGAACTCGCCGGTGCGCGCGAACACCACGTCACTGATCATGCCGAAGGCGACGTTCTGGTAGCCGTAGCATTCGCCCACGCCGCAGGCCAGGTTCACCTCGTCCAGCTTGCGCACCAGCTCCTCGTACGGGATGTCGTCTTCGAGCATGTTGTCGTAGGTGTTGCGCGGCAGGCCAAGGCGCTGGCCCAGGATGTCGCTTACGGTGGCCTTGTCGGCGTCCTGCATGTTCTTCAGCTTGAAGTACGGCAGCACGTTGACCAGCTTGGTGTCCCAGTGCAGCTTGCCATCGTCCACCAGCAGGCCGACCAGCGCGGTCGCAAACGCCTTGGACAGCGAGGCCAGCCGGAACACGGTTTCCGGCGTCACCGGCTGTTTGGTGGCGACATCGGCGTAGCCGATGGTGTGCTCGTAGACGACCTTGTCGTTGACCACCACCGCGGTGGCAAGCCCGGCCACGGCGTGGCGTTCCTCCAGCAGGGTCAGCCAGCGCTGATAGTCGGCAAGAGTCTGCTTGATGCGGGCTGGCGGCAGCGCATCGCTCGCAGTGTGGGCGGCGACCGGTACCGGTTTCCGTGCGCTGGTGGCGTTGGCGCACAGCGGTGAGCAGGCGAGCCCGAGTGCGCCCGCCACGAGCAGAAAGATCTTTTGAAACTGCATGCTATTCTGATTTTGTTCCGGCGCGGGGATGCGCTGCAGGGTGGAGGATATACCGATGGTGCTGATCATTTTTCTGATAGTTATCGTTTTGATTGTCGTGTACTTCGTGGCGATCTACAACGGACTGGTGACGGCGCGCAACGGCTACAAGAATGCGTTTGCGCAGATCGACGTGCAGCTCACCCGCCGGCATGACCTGATTCCCAACCTGGTGGAAACCGCCAAGGGTTATCTGGCGCATGAACGTGGCACGCTGGAAGCGGTGGTGCAGGCGCGCAACGCGGCGGTCAGCGGGCTGGCTGGCGCCAAGGCGAATCCCGGCGACCCTGCCGCGATGCAGCAACTCTCCGGCAGCGAAAATGCGCTGACCCAGAGTCTGGGGCGTTTGTTCGCGCTCAGCGAGGCCTATCCGGATCTGAAGGCCAACCAGACCATGATGCAGCTGTCCGAGGAGCTCACCTCGACCGAGAATAGGGTCGCGTTCGCGCGGCAGGCCTATAACGATTCGGTGCTCACCTACAACAACCGGCGCGAGGTCTTTCCCGCATCGTTCGTGGCCAACAGCGCCGGCTTCGTGGCGGCCGAGCCGCTGAAGGTCGAGGACCCGGCCGTGCGCGACGCACCGAAGGTTTCCTTCACCTGATCGCCGAGGCCGCCGCGGGCTGACTCGCGGCGGCCGTTCAGCGGGAGACAGCATGGATTTCTTTGCGCAACAGGCGCGCGTGCGCGGCAGCAGTCGACGGTTGGTGGCGCTGTTCGTGCTGGCGGTGATCGCGATTGTGCTCACCATCGACGCGGTGGTGTGGTTCACCCTCGGTCATCATCCGGTCGACGGTGCGCCTGCCCGCTCGAACCTGCCGCTGCTGTTCACCAGCAGCATCGTGGTGCTGGCCGGCATCGGCTTCAGCTCGCTGTTCCGCATGATGAGCCTGTCCAGCGGCGGCAAGGCGGTGGCCGAAAGCGTGGGCGCGGTGCCGGTGCCGCCGGACACGCGCGATCCGCAGCTGCGCCAGCTGCGCAACGTGATCGAGGAAATCGCGATCGCCTCCGGCGTGCCGGTGCCGGACATCTACCTGATGCCGGAGGAGACCGGCATCAACGCCTTCGCGGCCGGCTTCTCGCCATCCGACGCGGCCGTGTGCGTCACCCAGGGCTGTCTCGACAACCTCAGCCGCGACGAGCTGCAGGGCGTGATCGCGCACGAGTTCAGTCACGTGCTCAACGGCGACATGCGGCTCAATATCCGCCTGATGGGCCTGCTGTTCGGCATCCTGGTGCTGGCGATCGTGGGGCGCCAGGTGATCTGGTTCGGTGGCGGCCGCAGCAGCCGGCGCGACAGCAACAACCAGATCTGGCTGATCGGGCTGGCGCTGATCGCGGTCGGTTACATCGGCTATTTCTTCGGTCGGCTGATCCAGGCCGCAGTGGCGCGTTCGCGCGAATCACTGGCCGATGCCTCGGCCGTGCAGTTCACCCGCCAGACCGAGGGCATTGCCGGTGCGCTGAAGAAAATCGCGATCCTCAGCGAAGGCTCCGAGCTGCAGGTGGCGAACAAGCACGAAGTGGCGCACATGCTGTTCGGCGAGGCGGAAAGCTTCAGTGCGCTGTATGCCACCCATCCGCCGCTGATCGAGCGCATCCAGGCGCTGGAGCCGGGTTTCCGCGAAGAGGATCTGGCGCAATTCGCGGCCACGCTGCAGCGGGCCCAGGCAAACCCCGCCGCGGCCAGCACCGACGCGCACCCAGCGCCCAGCCCACCGCCGCTGCCCGGTATCACCCTGCCGGGCAGCGCGATCACGCCGCCGCTCACGACCGTGCTGACCGGCGCGGTGATGGCGCAGGCCGCGCAGCTGCATCAGGGCATGCCGGCCAGCCTGAACGCGGCGGTGCGGCAGCCGGAATCGGCGCTGGCGGTGGTGCTGGCGCTGGCGATGTCGGCCCAGCCGGAGCTGCAGGCGCGCCAGCGCCAGCTGGTGGCGAACAGCTTCGGCGACGACGTGCAGCAGGCGGTGGCCGCGGTGTTTGCCGAGGTCGAGGCGCTGGCGCCGCCGCAGCGGCTGCCGCTGGCGGCGCTGGCTTTCCCGGCGCTGAAGCTGCTGTCCGAAGGGCGTGGCCAGACCCTGCTGGAGACGCTCGATGCGCTGGTGCGACACGATGGCCGCGTCGATCTGGACGAGTACTGCCTCACCCGCCTGCTGCGCGTGTACCTGCGCGAGGCGCAACAGCCGCGGCAGGCGCCGGTGGATGGCCTGAAGAAGCTCCCGGCGTGTCGCGACAGCGTGGCGCTGGTCTGCGCCGTGGTGGCGCTGAAGGGCAGCACGGACGAGAGCGCCGCGCGGCGCGCGTGGCTGCTGGCGATGCAGCAGGCGTTTCCCGGCGAAGCGCTGGCCTGGTCGCCACCGCCGCCGCAGTGGCAGGCTGCGCTGGAACGCGCGCTGGATGATCTGGACGGCCTGCTGCCACCGGCCAAGGACGTGCTGATCCAGAGCCTGCTCGCGGCGATCCGCGCCGACGGCGTGATCAGCGTGGCGGAGAGCGAGCTGCTGCGCGTGATCTGCGCCAGCCTGCATTGCCCGCTGCCGG
>JAJZGE010000280.1 GCA_021798675.1 Pseudomonadota bacterium
CTGATGGCCGCTATTGCGACGAGGCGCTGGCGCTGATGCTTGATGGCCTCGGCAAGGCCGGCGTGCCCATTGCGGGTTGCCAGGCCAAGCTGTTCGGCGGCGGCAAGATGTTTCCGGGGCAGGTCGTCACCGGCATGTCGGAGATCGGGCGCAACAACGGCGAGGTTGCGCGGGCATTGCTGCGCGAGCAGCGCATTCCCATCGTCGCCGAATCGCTGTTCGGGTTCGGCCACCGCATGATTGTCTTCGACATCGATAGCGGCGACGTCTGGCAACGGCAGGTCGATCAAGGTGTGGAGGAGTCGTGGGCGTGATCCCTTTGCAGGTGCATTGCAGCACGGTATGCGCCGTCTGCTCGAACGCCGGGTGCGACGTCCGGCCCATCGCCGTCGCCGACTCTCCGGTGCGGGAAGGGCCCGGGGTCGACGTGCTTGTCCGGTGCGTCGCATGAAGCGGACCACGCTGCTGATCGTCGACGATTCCGCCGTGGTGCGGCAGGTGGTGGCGGCCATGCTGGCGGCGCAGCCGGACATCGAGGTGCTCGGGGCGGTAGCCGACCCGCTGCTGGCGATGGAGCGCATGAAGCGGCAATGGCCGGACGTGATCGTGCTGGACGTGGAGATGCCGCGCATGGACGGCATCACCTTCCTGCGCAAGCTGATGGCCGAACGGCCCACGCCGGTGGTGATCTGCTCCACGCTTACCGAGAAAGGCACGCAGACCACGATGGAGGCGCTCGCCGCCGGGGCCTGCGCGATCGTCGCCAAGCCCAAGCTGGGGCTGAAGAAATTCCTGCTGGACTCGTCCGACGAGCTGGTCGCGGCGGTGCGTTCGGCGGCCTGCGCCAACGTCAGGCGGCTGGCGCCGCGTGCGCCGGCGCCGCCGGTGGTGGAAAAGCTCACCGCCGATGCGATCCTGCCGCCCGGCGAGGGCGGCGCGATGGTGCGCACCACCGAACGGGTGGTGGCACTGGGCACCTCCACTGGCGGGACCCAGGCGCTGGAGGAAGTGCTGACCGCGCTGCCGCGCGTGTCGCCGGGCATCGTGATCGTGCAGCACATGCCGGAGAAGTTCACCGCAGCCTTCGCTGCGCGGCTGGACGGCCTGTGCGCGATCGACGTGCGCGAGGCGCGCAACCACGACCGCGTGGTGCCGGGCTGTGCATTGATCGCTCCCGGCGGCCGGCACATGCTGCTGCGGCGCGCGGGCGCGCATTACCACGTCGAAGTGGTCGACGGCCCGCTGGTAAACCGGCACCGGCCGTCGGTGGACGTGTTGTTCCGCTCGGTGGCGAAATGCGCCGGCACCAATGCACTGGGCATCATCATGACCGGCATGGGCGACGATGGCGCCGTTGGGCTGCTGGAGATGCGCAGGGCCGGCGCGCGCACCATCGCTCAGGACGAAGCGAGCTGCGTGGTCTACGGCATGCCGAAGGAGGCAGTGGCGCGTGGCGCCGCCGAGCGCATCCTGCCGCTGGGCGTGCTGGCGCGCGAGATCGTCCTGCAGGCGCGCGGTTGAAGGCGGTGCCGGGCATGCGCTGTGGCGCTCATGCCGGCACGCCGCAGAGCTTCTCCAGCAGTTGCGCCTGTGCATCCCGCACCGCCTCGCCGGTGGCGCGCGTCGCCGGGCGATAGCTGCCGTCGGGCTGCAGGTCGGCAGCGCCGCTGTTGTCGTCCAGGTACAGCTCCAGCGCGGCATGGATGCGCTGCTGCAGCTTGCGGTTCTCGACCGGGAAGGCGCATTCCACGCGGCGATCCAGGTTTCGCTCCATCATGTCGGCGCTGGACAGGTAGAGCACCGGATCACCGCCGTTGGCGAACCAGTAAGCACGGCTGTGTTCGAGGAAGCGGCCGATCACCGAGCGCACGCGGATGTTCTCCGAGACGCCGGGCACGCCGGGACGCAGGCAGCACATGCCGCGCACGATCAGGTCGATGCGCACGCCGGCGATGCTGGCCTGGTACAGCGCGCGGATCATCTTCGAATCGGTGAGCGCGTTGACCTTGATCAGGATGCGCGCCTGCTTGCCCGCGGCGACGTGCTCCGCCTCGCGTGCGATCAGGTCGAGCAGGCCCTGCTTCAGGGTGAACGGCGCCTGCAGCAGTTTCTTCAGCCGCAGCACCTTGCCCATGCCGGTGAGCTGACTGAACAGCTTGTGCACGTCGTCGCACAGCGCCGCGTCGGAAGTGAGCAGGCTGTAGTCGGTGTACAGCCGCGCGTTGCCGGCGTGGTAGTTGCCGGTGCCCATGTGCGCGTAGCGCACCAGTTCGCTGCCCTCGCGGCGCTGGATCAGCATCAGCTTGGCGTGCGTCTTGATGCCCACCACGCCGTAGATCACCATCGCGCCGGCCTGTTGCAGGCGCGATGCTAGCGAAAGGTTGGATTCCTCGTCGAAGCGTGCGCGCAGCTCCACCACCGCAGTCACCTCCTTGCCCGCGCGCGCCGCGTCCACCAGCGCATCGACGATTTCCGAGTCCGCGCCGGTGCGGTACAGCGTCTGCTTGATCGAGAGTACCTGCGGGTCCTTGGCGGCCTGGCGCAGCATGTCGACCACCGGGGTGAACGACTCGTAAGGATGCAGCAGCAGCACGTCGCGCCGCGCGATCACCGCGAACAGGTCTTCGGCATGCTCCAGCGCCTTGGGCAGCGAGGGCACGAACGGCTTGTACTGCAGCGCCGGGTAGTTCACCTTGCTGGCGATGCGGAACAGCCGGGCCAGGTTCACCGGACCGTTCACCTCGTACAATTCCGACTCGGTGAGGCCGAACTGCCGGAGCAGGTAGGCGCTGAGGTCCTTTGGGCAGTTGTCCGCCACCTCCAGCCGCACCGCGCTGCCGAAGCGGCGGGAATACAGCTCGCCGCGCAGTGCCAGCGCCAGGTCTTCCACTTCCTCGGGATCGAGCGCGAGGTCCGCGTTGCGGGTGAGCCGGAACTGGTAGGAACCCAGCACGTTCATGCCGGGAAACAGCTCCTCGGCGTGCGCGTGGATGATCGAGGACAGCAGCACGTAGCAATCGCCCTGCTCGACGATGTCGGGGGGCAGCGGGATCAGCCGGGGCAGCACCCGCGGCGCCGGCACCACGGCCAGGCCGGAGTCGCGGCCGAACGCGTCGACGCCGTCCAGCCGCACGATGAAGTTGAGGCTCTTGTTCACCAGCAACGGGAACGGGTGGGTCGGGTCCAGCCCGATCGGCGTCACCAGGGGCGCCACTTCCGTGCGGAAATAGCGACGCACCCATTGCTTCTGCTTGTGCGTCCACTCGTCGCGCCGCAGGATGCGGATGTTGTTCGCGGCCAGTTCCGGCAGGATGCGCTCGTTGAGGATCGCGTACTGCCGCTCGATCTGGCGGTGCGCGATCGCGGCGATCTCCTCCAGCACCTGGCGCGGCGCCATGCCATCGGCACCGGGCAGTTCGCGGTCCAGCGCGATCTGGCCCTTCAGGCCGGCCACCCGGATCTCGAAGAACTCGTCCATGTTGCGCGAGAAGATCAGCAGGAACTTCAGCCGTTCCAGCAGCGGGGTACGCTGGTCCAGCGCCTGGTCCAGCACGCGCGTGTTGAATGCCAGCTGGGACAATTCGCGATTGATGTACAGCTGCCGTTCGCCGAGGTCGGGCGTGGCGGCGGCGGTCGTATCGTTGGCTGCCGCGGTGTCGGTGGCCAGCGGCGAGGGCTTGCGTGGAGCGCGTGAACTCATCGGGTGATATCCGTGGGGCGCATGCCGCGCCATCCGTACAGGCATGGTAACCCTTTGCGGTTCATGCGCCTGGCGCAGCGGCGCGCCGACTGTGCCGGCGGTTCATGACGGCGGGATGACACCGTGGCGGAGCCAACGGGCCTGGCCGCGCGGCAGCAGGGGCGGACGGCATCAGCGCATGCCCACCACGCGTATCTCCACGCCATCCACGCGCACCACCTGGCCCGCGTGGATCTTGCAGGTCTTGCGCAGCTCCTGCGCACCGTCCACCGTCACCGCGCCGCTGGCGACCAGGTGCTTGCCGGCGCCGCCGCTGTCGCACAGGCCAACGAGTTTCAGCAGGTTGTCCAGCTTGACGAAGTCGCGGTCGAGTTCGAAGCGCAGGGTTTGCGTGGTCATGCGTGGGGGTGATCCGGCAGGGCGAGGAAGGCGAAGAATGGGCGGTCCGCGTCCTGCGCGAACGTGGCGGCGTCGTCGAGTATGCCGAGCAGTACCTCGAAGTCCTGGTCGGCGCCGTGGTGCAGCTCGCCGGTGTGTTCGAACAACAGCACGTGACCGTGCGCCGGCGAGCGGTCGAGGTCC
>JAJZGE010000281.1 GCA_021798675.1 Pseudomonadota bacterium
TCTGCTGGAATTCCGCTTCGTCTTCATCGTCGGCTGCGAGGACGGCACGCTGCCGCACGAAGGCGCCATCGACGAGGGCCGTCTCGACGAGGAGCGCCGCCTGCTGTACGTGGGCATCACCCGCGCCAAGGAGCTGCTGACGCTGTCGTGGTCGGCCAGGACCAAGCGCTACGGCGACGTCCACAGCAACCAGCCCAGCCGCTTCCTGCACGAACTGCCGCAGGCCGACCTGCACTGGCAGGGCAAGGATCCGGAGGCGGACAAGGAAATTACCCGCGAAACTGCCCAGTCGCACATGGCCAAGATCGCGGCGATGCTTGCGGGCGGCTGAGTTGACCGCCCAGGGGCAGATGTATTCCAGTTTCACTCACGCCAGCGCGCCACACTTGCCTTCCGCTGCCAGGAGGTTTCCATGATCGACTCCACCCGCGCTTATGCCAAGCTCATCGCCGCATTCAACCAGAATGACTGGCCGCGGGTGCAGCAACGTGCGGCGCAACTCCTGCCTGTCACTCCGCACGATCCGGTGGTGCATTTCATGGCTGGCGTGGCTTACATGCAGACACAGCAGCTGCCGCAGGCACTGGATTGCCTGCTCAAGGCCACCCAGCTGGAACCCGGCCGCGCCGACTTCCTCGCGCAATACGCGAGGGCACTGACCCTTGTCCGGCGCATGCGGGAGGCCCGGCTTGTGGCGGACGAGGCCATGAGCTGCTCGCCCCAGGACCCGATGGCGCTGGAGACGCTGGGGGTGGCTTACACTCAGGTCAATGCCTTCGAGCAGGCGGCGACCGCCTTTCGCCGCACCGTGGCACTGATACCCGGGCAGGCCTCTTTCCGGTTCAATCTGGCTCATGCACTGACAGCCATGGGCGACAACGACGGCGCCGAACAGGAACTGGAGGCAGGCATCCGGCTTGAGCCTCGTTATTGGAAGGCACACCTCAACGTGGCCCAGCTGCGACGGCAGGCCACGACCAGCAATCACCTCGAACGGATGCAGTCGTTGCTGGCGCAGCACGGCAGCGACATCGGCGCGCAGATCTATCTCAACATCGCGCTGGCCAAGGAGTACGACGACACTGCCGATTACCCCAGAGCTTTCGAGCATTACGTGCGCGGCAACGCGGCGGTGCGCAGCCTTCGTCCTTACTCAGGCAAGCACGACGAGGCCATGTTCGATGCGCTGATACGCACTCTTCCCGCAGCACACGACGGGCCGATCAAGGGTGATCCCAGCGACGAGCCGATCTTCATCATTGGCATGCCACGCACCGGCACCACGCTGCTGGACCGCATTCTTTCCAGCCATCCGGATGTGTACTCTGCGGGCGAACTGCAGAACTTCCCGGCAGCGCTGCAACAAGCGTCAGGTAGCCGCATACCGATCCTGTTCGACCCGGATATCGGCGCGCGCACTCGTGACATCGACTGGCAACGACTCGGCGCCGCCTATCTCGCCAGCACCCGTCCCGCCACCGGGCACACGCCGCGCTTCATCGACAAGCTGCCGCACAATTTCCTGTATGCCGGCTTCATTGCCCGCGCCCTGCCGAACGCCAGGATCATCTGCCTGCGCCGCGACCCGCTGGACACCTGCCTCGGCAACTTCCGCCACCTGTTCGATCGGGAGACGCCCTTCTACGACTATTCCTTCGACCTGCTCGACACCGGGCGGTATTACATCCAGTTCGACCGCCTGATGGCACATTGGAAGAAGGTTCTGCCCGGACGCATCCTGGAGCTGCCTTACGAATCGCTGGTGGAAGCGCCTGAAGCATCGGCACGTCAACTGCTGGCGTTCTGCGGCCTGCCCTGGAACGAAGCCTGCCTGCATTCCGAGAGCAACACCGCGCCAGTCAACACACCCAATGCCTGGCAAGTGCGCGCACCGATCTACCGCACCGCCATCGGTCGCTGGAAACAGTACGAACCGCAATTGCGCGAGCTGCGGAAACTGCTCGCCGATACTGACATCCAGCTGCCGAGCTGAATCGCCGTGCGGTCGCTCAGATCAACCGCTCCGCCTCCAGCTCACTCTTCAGATAGGCGTAGTAGATCGGCGCGGCGATCACGCCGGCCAGGCCGAAGGCCGCTTCCATCAGCAGCATGGCCATCAGCAGCTCCCATGCGCGGGCGTTGATCTGGGTGCCGACGATGCGGGCGTTGAGGAAGTATTCCAGCTTGTGGATCAGCAGCAGGAAACCCAGCGCGGCAACGCCCACGCCCAGCGAAACCGACAGCGCGGCAATCGTGATCGCGGTGTTCGACAGCAGGTTGCCGACCACCGGCAGCAGGCCGACGATGAAGGTGACCACCACCAGCGTCTTGGCCAGCGGCACGTGGATGCCGAACAGCGGCAGCGCGCCGAGCAGGAAGATCGCGGTGCAGGCGGTGTTGATCAGCGAGATCTTGAGCTGTGCGAACACGATGTTGTGGAACGCCGCCGCCAGTCGCCGGCAGCGCAGCCCCAGCGCCGCGGCGAGCGGGCCGACCTGGTGCGCGGGGCGGGTGTGGCTGAGCGCGATGATCGCGCCCAGCACCAGCCCGATCAGGATGTGCACGAACAACCGCATCACTTCCTTGCCGGCCAGTTGCAAGGTGCCCGCATGCTTGCGCGCCAGCTCCGCCGCGCCCACGCGCAGGTCGTCGACGCTGTCCGGCAGGTGGTCGACCAGCACCGCCGGCAGCTGCTGCCGGGCTTTTTCCACCAGCGGCATCAGCTGCTGCTGCCACAGCAGCTCGGGGTTGCCGATCTCGTTGCGAAAGAAGCTGATCACGCCAAGGATCAGCAGGATCAGCAGGCCCACCACGATCGCCCCCAGCACGGTCACCACCAACACCCGCGCACGATCGCCCGAGATGCGCTGACCGAGCAGCGGAGTCATCGCCTGCACCAGTTCGAAGACCAGCAGGCCAGCCAGCAGCGCCGGCAGCATGTGCAGGCCGAGGACCAACAGCAGCATCGTGGCCGCCAGCACGCAGCTGATCATGCGGATGGTGAAGGACGCATCGCGCAGCGGCGGCAGCGGAGTATCCATGCGGGTCAGGTCCGTGGGGGTGCGGGCCCTCAGTCTGTCAGACCGCATGCAATGGCGGCCAGCCCCGACACATCGCTGTCGTAGACTTTGCCCATGCTGATGTGCCCCGTGAAGGAACTGTCCATGCCGCACCGCCTGCCTGTCGCCCTGATCGCGCTGATCGCGCTGACCCTGCTGGCCGGCTGCGCCGCACCGGCGCCGAAGCCCGCGCCCGTCGCTGCGCTGACCCACGCTGCGGCGCCCGCCACGACGCCGGCCGACGACAACCTCAACGCGGTCAGCTGGACCCAGAATGCGGTCGAGCACGACCTGGTCTACCTGCAGACCTACCGCGATGCGCAGTCCCGCCTGCTCGCCGCCCTCGCCGATCCCAGGTGGGACGCGCTGCCCGGCGACGACCGCGTGGCACCGAGCGCGGGTCTGAAGCCGGCGGTGGTGCTCGACATCGACGAGACCGTGCTGGACAACTCGCCCTACCAGGCGCGCCTGATCCGCAGCGGCGGCGAATACAACGAGGCCGACTGGGCCGCGTGGTGCAAGGAGCAGAAGGCGCGCGCGCTGCCCGGCGCGGTCGCGTTCACCCGCTTCGCCCAGCAGCACGGCATTGCGGTGATCTACGTCTCCAACCGCGCGAAGGACCTGGACGCGGTGACACTGGCCAACCTGCGCAAGGATGGGTTCCCGGTCTCCGGACCGGAGGCGTTTCTCGGCCTGGGTACCTATGTCCCCGGCTGCGAGCAGATCGGCACCGAAAAAAGTTGCCGCCGCCAGCTGATCAGCCGCCACTACCGTGTGCTGATGCAGTTCGGCGACCAGCTCGGCGACTTCGTCACGGTCGCGGCCAACACGCCGGCGGCGCGGCGTCAGGACATCCAGCCCTACCTGGGGTGGATCGGCACGCGCTGGTTCGTGCTGCCCAATCCCACCTACGGCAGCTGGGAGCCGGCGCTGTTCAACAACGACTGGACGGCGCCACGCGGGCAGCGGCGGCGGCAGAAGATCGCGGCGCTGCGCGACCAGTGATTTCGCAATTTTTCATTTTTGTCATGCACTTGGCGACACTAGCAAAAGTATTGTCTGAACTCTCGCCAGCCGCTAACATGGATCAGGCCAGACCCTGCTGACCAACGCTTTTGCAGGCAAGGCCATTTCCCTTCCGGCTTGACCGGATTTCCCCGCGAGGCTCCAGCCCGCGGGGTTTTCTTTGGCTCTGTTCGCCGTGA
>JAJZGE010000282.1 GCA_021798675.1 Pseudomonadota bacterium
CTTCACGAAGTGGATCGCGCGCGCATCGAGAAGCTGGGCAAGTTCGCCGCCGCCGCCGCGCAGGGGCCGCATGGCATGCCGCTGTTCGTGGCGCGCACCGGCTACACCGGCGAGGATGGCTTCGAGATCATCGTGCCGGCCGAGCATGCCGTGGCGTTGTGGGAAGCGTTGGCGGCCGCCGGCGTGGTGCCCGCCGGCCTGGGCGCGCGCGACACGCTGCGCCTGGAAGCCGGCATGAACCTCTATGGCCAGGACATGGACGAGACCGTTTCGCCGTGGGAGGCCAACCTCGGCTGGACCGTCGCGCTGGACGAGGGCCGCGACTTCATCGGCCGCGCCGCGCTGGAAAAGCAGAAGGCCGACGGCGTGCGGCGCGTGATGGTGGGCCTGGTGCTGGACGAGAAGGGTGTGCTGCGCCACGGCCAGAAGGTGCTCACCGCGATCGGCGAGGGCGAGATCCTCTCCGGCAGCTTCGCGCCTACGCTGGAAAAGGCGGTCGCGTTCGCGCGCATTCCCGCCGGCGAGCCCGGCGCGGTGCGGGTGGACATCCGCGGCCGCGAACTGCCGGTGCGCCTGGTGAAATATCCCTTCGTGCGCGACGGCAAGCCCTGCGACGGCATCTGATCGCCACTTCCCTGCAAATTTCCTGCGGCTAGAATGGCCGCCAATCCCTGACCCGACATTGGACCCGACCATGAGCGAGATCCCCGGCGACCTGAAGTTCAACAAAACCCACGAATGGGCCCGCGTCGAGGACGGCGGCCTGGTCCGCGTGGGCATCTCCGACCACGCCCAGGCCCAGCTTGGCGACCTGGTCTACGTCGAGCTGCCGGAAATCGGCGCCAGCGTGACCGCCGGCAACGCCGCCGCGGTGGTGGAGTCGGTGAAGGCCGCCTCGGACATCTACTCGCCGGTGTCCGGCGAAGTGGTGGAAGTCAACGAGGCGCTCAGCGACAAGCCCGAGACGATCAACGAGGACGCTTTCGGCGAAGGCTGGATCTACGTGGTGCGCATGAGCGATCGCGCCGAGCTGGACCAGTTGCTCGATGCCAGCGCCTACGAGGAAGTGGTCGAGAACGAAGACCACTGATCCTGACGGCACGGACAGGTTGCGACGACGGCCGCCTAGTGCGGCCGTCGTCTTTTCCGGGTGCCGGTGGGCGATTGAATAGGCGTCCATTTGCATTCCCGGCACAACGCGCGGGGCTGTTTTTTCTGGTGCCGCCTGATCCTTGCCGCTGCCGCGCCGGGTGTCGAAGGCGCGCACTCGGCATCCGCATTGGCGGAAAAGTATCTGCTCGGGACGGTCCCGGAGAAAATTCCGGTCGCGTCCCGTTCATCTGCTCCGGTCGCCCTCGCCGCTCCTGCGGCGCAGCCCGCGTTCTTTGATGCGTGCATGCGGGAGGATGCCGTTGTGCGGGTCTCCGTGAAACGGAAAACCCTTTGTTTCAGCGGCTATCCGTGTTTCCGGCTGCATCGCGATGAAATCGACGTTTGGACGTCCAGACATCCAAACCGATAATCAAGTCGAATGGGCCGGGGATCGCGTTTGCCACGTGCGCTGCCCGGCTCGGAGCGAAAGGGATTGATTCGCCAATCAAAATCCATTGACAGCTGAAATCTTACGGAATAGCTTTCGCCCAAGTTCACGGGGAACGGCAACATGGCATCACCGAAATTCATCAAGCCTTACGTGGAGCACGGCGAGAAAGCGAATGCAGTACGCAAGATCACCGTATCGATTCCGCTCCATGTTCTGCGAACGCTGTCCGACCTGCGTACCGAACGTCAGGTGAAGAATTTGAGGCATGCCACGAACAGCGATCTGCTGGTCGAGGCGTTCCTCCACGCTTTTACTGGGCAACCACTGCCAACCGATGAGGAGCTAAGACGAACCATGGCCACTGCCAAGAAATCCGCTGCAAAGAAGCCGGCTGCCAAGAAGGCCGCTGTGAAGAAGGTCGCCAAGAAGGCCGCCGCCAAGAAGCCGGTCGCCAAGAAGGCCGCCGTGAAGAAGGTCGCCAAGAAGGCTGCCCCGAAGAAGGCTGCCGCCAAGAAGCCGGCGGCTGCCAAGAAGGCCGTTGCGAAGAAGGTTGCCAAGAAGCCGGCAGCCAAGAAGGCTGCTGCGAAGAAGCCTGCCGCCGCCAAGGTGGTGAAGGCCGTCAAGACCGCTGCCAAGAAGTAAGCGACACAACAACAAGCGTTACTCTCGACTTGCCTCCCTGCGATGCCCAGCGCGGGGAGGCCGATTCGAAACTTCGTCCCGGCCCAGCCGGGACGTTTCGTTTCCGGCTCCGGTGTCCGCCGCCGTGCCGGCAAGCAGAATATCCGCCGCGTCGCCGGGGTGCCCGTCGCGATTTGCGCACCTCGACGCATGCGGGTACCTTTCGCCTATCCGCGCCGCGGCGTTGTCGACAGCCGCATCCTGGATACACAGGGGGGAAGCGCGGGTATCTGCCGATACTTCAGCGAGAAGCCATGGATACCCGAAATCTATTCATTGCTCGGCGCCGCGCGCGCGGAGCCATCAAGCTTGAAACCGTCGCCATTGTCGCCATCGTCGCTGCGCTGGCGGTTGCGGCGTACTTCCTGATCATCCGCCGCGTGATCGAGCAGCGGCAACTGGAAGCCGGCGGCTTGCCGCCGGTCGCCGGCGCGGTTGCCGGCAATGCCAATAAAGCCGTCGCGCCCGCCAACCTGCAGGAGCTGGACGTCAACCAGTTGCTGGACGAGGCCAGCAAGGCCCTGAAGGATCAGCGCTATCTGGCGCCCGCAGGCGACAACGCGTTCGAGTTCTACCTGCGCGTGCTGGCCAAGCAGCCGAATAATCCGGTGGCGACCAGTGCATTGCGCGAGACCTTCCCGTATGCCGCATCGGATGCCGAGCAGGCGATCAATTCGCGCAATTTGGACGAGGCCCAGCGTGAGATCGATCTGCTGGCCAAGGCTGATCCGGCGAACTTCACGCTGACGATCCTGCGCTCGAAGCTGGATGCGCAGCGCAAGCTGGCGGATCAGCAGCAACAGCAGGCACAGGATCAGCAGAAGGCGGCCGAGCTGGCGGCGCAAAAAGCCGCCACGGAGAAGGCGGCGGCCGCCAGGCAGGCCGAATTGCAGCAACAGCAGCTCGCCGCCGAGCAGGCCAAGGCCAAGCAGCAGCAAGTGGCTGAGCAGCACGCGGCGGCGGAGTCGCATGGGACACAGCCAGCCTCCCCGGCGGCAGCCGCCAACACCCAGACCAGCGAGGCGGTACTGGTCAAGGCGGAGCAGGCCAGGTACCCGACCTCCGCCCTTCGAGCCGGCCTGAGCGGCTGGGTGCAGGTAGCCTTCACGATCACCACGGACGGTCGCACCAAGAACGTTCATGTGGTCGATGCGCAGCCGCGCCACGTGTTCGACCGCGCGGCCATGGAGGCGATCGACCGCTACCGCTTCAAGCCGGCGATGCGCGACGGCAACGCGGTGGAAAGCGAAAGCCAGCAGAAGGTGGTGTTCAGCACCGGGCGCTGACGGGGGGCGCGATGGAGTTCGACGAAGGCGGCGCATGCCCAGCATGCGCCGTCTTCGTTTTTGGATGGCCGGTTGAAGCCGCTTGCGCGTAGACGGGACCTGCGAATGCCGCCGGTGATGCGCCGCGCCCGCCGGTCAGGAGTGCGGGCGGGAGCGCCATGGATGCCTTGTCCGTGTGCGCCGCGCGCGAGGGCGCGTGCTAGCCTTGCGCCCTCCCGGGCCCCGCCCGCGCTGGATGATCCGGTGAGTTCGATTCGTTTCACAGCGGTCCGCGAAAGCCGCGATCCCGTGTTGTCCGCGCTGGCGTTCTTCTTCGTGATGACGTCGTACTACATCATCCGTCCGGTGCGCGACCAGTTGAGCGGGGCGGTGGGATCGACCTCGCTGCCGCTTTTCTATGGCGTGGTGTTCGTGGTGATGCTGCTGTTTACGCCGGTGTTCGGCTGGCTGGTCGCGCGTTTCACGCGGCGACGCCTGCTTGCCTGGAGCTACAGCTTCTTCGCCGCCTGCCAGCTGGCCTTCGTGCCGGCGTTCATGGCGCAGGATCGTATCGGTGCACGCGAGCTGGGCGTGGTGTTCTTCGCCTGGGGCAGCGTGTTCAACCTGTTCGTGGTGTCGCTGTTCTGGAGCGTGATGGCGGACATCTTTTCCAGCGAACGGGCGCGCCAGGTGTTCTCGCTGATCGCGCTCGGCGGCATGGGCGGGGCGATCTGCGGACCGTTGCTCACCCGCGTGCTGGTGCACTGGCTG
>JAJZGE010000283.1 GCA_021798675.1 Pseudomonadota bacterium
CGCTGGCGCTGCGCCGGCTGGAGTGGGAACACATCCAGCGCGTGCTCACCGAATGCGACGGCAACATCTCCGAAACCGCCCGCCGCCTCGGCATGCACCGCCGCACCCTGCAGCGCAAGCTGAGCAAGCACCCGGTGCGCGAGCGGCCGGAGCGGGACGACTGAACCCTTTGACACCCCGGCCACGTTTGCCGCCGGCAGTCGCGACCTCACAGCAAGGTCTGCGATCTTGGTACGAGGTCGGCGCAGCGCAATCCGTCGTATCCTTGGCAGCTGGATCTTCCTGCACAAAGGCTTCGCGATGGACAAGGTTTACGCAAGCGCCGCGGCGGCCCTCGAGGGGCTGCTGACCGACGGCATGACGATCGCCGCCGGCGGCTTCGGCCTGTGCGGCATTCCGGAAAACCTGATCGGCGCGCTGCTGGCCGCCGGCACGAAAAACCTCACCATCGTCGGCAACAATGCCGGCGTGGACGATTTCGGCATGGGTCCGCTGCTGAAGACACGCCAGGTCAAGCGCGTGTACGCCTCCTATGTGGGCGAGAACAAGGAGTTCGAACGCCAGGTGCTGGCCGGCGAACTGGAGCTGCACCTGGTGCCGCAGGGGACGCTGGCCGAAAGGCTGCGCGCTGGCGGCGCCGGCATCCCCGGCTTCTACACGCGCACCGCGTTCGGCACCCAGCTGGCCGAAGGCAAGGAAACGAAGGTCTTCGACGGCAAGGAGTACGTGCTGGAGGAGGCGATTCACGCCGACGTCTCGATCGTCAAGGCGTGGAAGGGCGATCGTCTGGGCAACCTGGTGTTCCGCGAAACCGCGCGCAACTTCAACCCGATGATCGCCACCTGCGGCAAGCTCTGCGTGGCCGAGGTGGAACAGCTGGTGGAGGTGGGCGAACTGGCGCCGGACGCGATCCACGTACCCGGCATCTACGTCGACCGCATCATCCAGGGTGAGAAGTACGAGAAGCGCATCGAGTTCCGCACCATCGCTGGCGCCAACACCGGCAAGGAGAGCCCGATCCGCACCGCGATGGCGCGCCGCGCCGCGAAGGAACTGCGCGACGGCTTCTACGTCAACCTCGGCATCGGCATCCCGACCCTGGTGGCCAACTTCATTCCCGCGGGCATGGACGTGATCCTGCAGTCGGAGAACGGCCTGCTCGGCATCGGCCCGTTTCCGGACGAGGCACACGTCGACCCGGACCTGATCAACGCCGGCAAGCAGACCATCACCACCCTGCCCGGCTCGAGCTTCTTCTCCAGCGCCGAGTCGTTCGCGATGATCCGCGGCGGCCACGTCGACCTGTCGATCCTGGGCGGCCTGGAAGTGTCCGCGCACGGCGACCTGGCCAACTGGATGGTGCCGGGCAAGATGGTAAAGGGGCCGGGCGGCGCGATGGATCTGGTCAGCGGCGTCAAGCGCGTGGTGGTGCTGATGGAGCACAACGCGAAGGACGGCTCACCGAAGATCCGCGAGCAGTGCGAGCTGCCGATCACCGGCAAGCAGGTGGTGGATCTGATCATCACCGACCTGTGCGTGTTCCAGGTCAACAAGGGCGAGGGCCTGGTGCTGATCGAGCTGCACGAGGGCGTCAGCCTGACCGAGGTGAAAGCGAAAACCGGCTGCGCGTTCTCGGTGGATCCCGCGCTGGCGGGGGGCTGACTTTGCGGGAGCACCTTGTGCGCTCCTGCAACAATGTCACTCCGCGGCGAGTGCGTCGGCCGGCAGCGGATGCGGAAAGCGGATGCGCGCGATGTTTTCCTGCCCGGCCAGCGTCTGCAGTTCCAGCGGCCATTCGAAGCGGTCGCTGATGCGCTGGGCGATCGCCAGCTCGAAGCCGTGGCGGTCAGCGCCGTGAACGCGCAGCGGCGTGGCGCCATCGCCCGCCGCCGGCACACTGGCGTGATTGCTGAAGGCGACCATGCCGGGAAACACCGTGATCACCACGCGGCCCTTCTCGGTCTGCTGGCAGGCGTTGCGGATCAGCTGCCAGCACAGCACCGAAAACACCCGCCGCGAACCCTTCAGCGCGAAGCGCGCAGGCTCCTGCAGCTGCAGCTCGATCGCCCGCCCGGCCAGCAGGTCGCGCGCGGAGTCCAGCTCCTGCACCAGCACGTCGTTGACCACGAAACGTTCGGTGTCGACACCGGGGTCGGATTCGCGCGCCAGGATCAGCAGCGCCTCCACCAGCGTTTCCATCTCGCGGGTGGCACGCTGGATGCGACGTACCGAGCGGTTGCCGAAATCGGACAAGGATTCCTCCTCGGCCAGCATGTCCACCGACATCTTGATCACGGTGAGCGGACTGCGCAGCTCGTGGCTGGCATCGCGGGTGAAGTTGCGCTCACGCTGGTTGTAGCCGGCGATGCGGGTGGCGAAGCCGTGCAGGCCGCGCGCCAGCGAGGCGATGTCGGCATCGGTATTGCGCGCCAGGCGCTGCGGCTGCAGTGCGTCCGGATCGGGCTTGCGCTCGTCCCAGTCGTTGATCAGCCGCGCCAGCGAGCTGATCGGGCGCCACTCGCGCTGGGTGGCCAGCCACGCCAGCGCGGTGGTGAGCACGATCACCGCGATCACTGCCGCCAGCGGCGCCGCGTTGTAGACACCCATCACGCTGGTGATCACCACCGTCAGGAACTGCAGCCCGAAGACCCATGTCATGCGCCGCCGGAAAGCACCCGCCTGGAATGTGCCCGTCCCCTTGCCGCTGCTGTTCATTCGCCTTGGCCGTGCCGTATCAAGCCGGCTGTGAAGTTGATGCCACTTCGGATTCCAGATCCGCCAGGCGATAGCCGGCCGAGTGGATCGTGTGCAACAGGGGCCGCGCAAAGGGTTTGTCGATGACTCGACGCAGGTTGTACAGATGCGAGCGCAAAGTGTCCGAATCGGGCAGCGTGTCGCCCCAGATCTCGCGCTCGATGTCGCGCCGGCTGACCACCCGCGGCGACTCGCGCATCAGGATCGCCAGCAGCTTCAGGCCGATCGGCGACACGATCAGCTCCTGGCCGTCGCGGGTCAGCCGCAGCGTGGCGGTATCCAGTGTCATGTCACCCACGTGCAGCACCTCGGTCGACACCTGGCGGCGGTCGCGGCGGATCAACGCACGCACGCGCGCTTCCAGTTCGCGCACCTCGAATGGCTTGACCAGGTAATCGTCGGCGCCAGCCTCGAGGCCGACCAGCTTGTCTTCCAGCGTGTCGCGCGCGGTAAGCATCAGCACCGGGGTCGATTTCTTCGCCTCCTTGCGCAGCTTGCGACAGACTTCCAGCCCGTCCAGGCCGGGCAGCATCAGGTCCAGCACGATCACGTCGTAGCTGTTCGACACGGCCAGGTGCAGGCCGCTGACGCCATCCGCCGCGTAGTCGACCGAGTAGCCGCGACGCTCCAGGAATTCGCCCACCATCTCGGCGATCTGACGGTTGTCCTCCACCAGCAGAATCAGGCCCGCTTGCTCATCATGTACCGTCATACGTTGCTCTCACCGGGTGGTTTCACATATGTGAAGATCTAACCGTCCCGCAGGTGAGTGTGGCGTGAAAGTGGCAACGCGGATTCAGAGCGCATTCGGGGTCGCCGCTCAGCGCAGCAGCGGCCGCAGCGCGGGCCAGACGTTGGCCAGCACGCGCGGCTCGGCCTTGGCCAGCGGATGCAGGCCGTCCGGCTGCATCAGCGCCGGGTCCAGCGCCACGCCGTCGAGCAGGAACGGCACCAGCGCGGTATGGCGGCTGCGGGCCAGCCCCGCGTACACCGCGCGCAGGCCGTCGCGATACTGCGGGCCGTAGTTCACCGGCAGCTCGATACCGAGCAGCAGCACGCGGGCGCCGGTGTGCTGCGCCATCGCGATCATCGCGTCAAGGTTGTCGCGCAGCGCGGGCAGCGGCAGCCCCTGCAGGCCGTCGTTGGCGCCCAGTTCCAGCACCAGCACGCGCGGGCGATATTTCTGCAGCAGCGCCGCCAGGCGGTTGCGTCCGCTCAGCGAAGTCTCGCCGCTGATGCTGGCATTGATCGCCGTCCACTTCGGCACCATCTTGCGCAGACGCGCATCCAGCAGGCTCACCCAGCCGTACTCGATGGGTATGTTGTGCGCGGCCGAGAGCGAGTCACCCAGCACCAGCACGGTCGGCGCCAGCGGCGTTTTCGGCGCCGCCGCCTGCACACTGGCGATGCCACCCAGCAGCAAACCCCACATCACCCACCGGCCCAGGCTTCGACGCATGACTGATTCTTCCCGTGTTTTGCTGCAGGCCTGCGATGTTAGCAAG
>JAJZGE010000284.1 GCA_021798675.1 Pseudomonadota bacterium
TATTGGTTGCCACCGCGCGCACGCGCAGCGAGGGCAGGCCGGCGATACGCTGGCCGAAACGCGCCAGGCAGCTCAGCGCGCGCGCGCGCCGTTCGGCGTCCAGTGTGCCGTCCGCGCGCAGACCGGCAGCCATCCGCACGCTGTCGCGCAGGCGGTCGATCACCCGCGGCTCGCCGTGCTCCATGCGTGCCACCACCAGGTGGAAGCTGTTTGAGCCCATATCCACTGCGGCAATCAGTTCGCCGTCGCGGATCGGTGTCGGGTCGACTGGACTCACGCCATGGCTCCGTCAGCTGCGAAGCGCAAATTCTCGCACGCGCGGAGTGGGACAAAGGCATGCCGGATCGGCGAGCGCCTGGTGCGACTCATGCGCCATACCGGTCGAGCAGACCCTGCTGCGCGCTGTACGGCAAGTGCTCGCCGGGTTCGGCCCGCACATAGTGGCCGTCCCCATCAAGCAGCCACGCGTGGGTGTTGTCGGCGAGGCTGCTGGCCAGGGTTTCCTCGAACACGCGCGCCGCCAGCTCGGGGTCGAGGATCGGAAACGCCACCTCGATGCGCCGCTTCAGGTTGCGCTCCATCCAGTCGGCGCTGGCGCAGTACAGCTCGGCCTCGCCGTCGTTGGCGAACCAGTACACGCGGCTGTGCTCCAGAAAGCGCCCGATGATCGAGCGCACGCGAATGCGCTCGGAGATGCCGGGCAAGCCGGGGCGCAAGGTGCAGCCGCCGCGCACGATCAGGTCGATCTCCACGCCCGCCTGCGAGGCGCGGTACAGCGCCGCGATCACCTGCGCCTCGTTCAGCGCGTTGAGCTTGGCGACGATGCGTGCTGGCCGGCCAGCCAGCGCATGTGCGGTCTCGCGCTCGATCTTGGCCACCACGCTGGGGTACAGCGTGAACGGCGAATGCAGCAGGCGCTTGAGCTTGATCATCGGGCCCAGGCCCGACAGCTGCTGGAAGATCTTGTGCAGGTCCTCGCCGATCTCCGGGTTCGCGGTCATCAGACCGATGTCGGTATAGGTGCGGCTGTTGATCTGGTGGTAGTTGCCGGTGGACAGGTGCACGTAGCGGCGCAGCAGCTCGCCTTCGCGCCGCACGATCAGCATCATCTTGGCGTGCGTCTTGTAGCCGACCACGCCGTAGACCACCTGCACGCCGGCCTCCTGCAGCCTCGTGGCGAGGCGGATGTTGGCCTCCTCGTCGAAACGCGCGCGCAGCTCGATCACCACGGTCACGTCCTTGCCGTTGCGCGCCGCTTCCACCAGCAGGTCGACCAGCGGCGTGTCCTCGCCGGCACGGTAGAGGGTCTGCTTGATCGCCAGCACCTGCGGATCGACGCTGGCCTGGCGCAGCAGGTCGATCACCGCGGCGAAGCTCTGGTAGGGGTGATGCAGCAGCACATCGCGCTGGCTGATCAGGTCGAACTTGTTGCGCGCGCTTTCCAGCGCTGCCGGCAGCTGCGGATTGAAGCGCGGGAACTTCAGCTCCGGCCGGTCCAGCCAGTCGTAGATCAGCCCGGCGCGGATGATATTGACCGGGCCGTCGCAGCGGTAGACGTCGGTTTCCTCCAGCTGGAAGCTGTGGATCAACATCGCGGTGATCGCTTTCGGGCAATCATTGGCGATCTCCAGTCGTACCGGCCGTGCATAGCCACGCCCGATCAGCTCCTCGCTGAGCGCCAGGGCCAGGTTCTCGACCTCCGCCTCCTCCACGATCAGCTCGCTGTTGCGAGTGACCCGGAACTGGTACGAGCCGACCACCTTGAAGCCGGGGAACATTAGGTCGGCGAAGGCCTGCAGCAGCTCGGCCAGAAACACGAAGTGATCGCCGGCACCGCTGACCTCGGCCGGGATCCGGATGATCCGCGGCAGCGAACGCGGTGCACGCACCAGCGCCATGTGACCTTCGTGGCCGAACGCATCGCGGCCCTTCAGCACCACCGCGATGTTCAGCGTCTTGTTGAGGATGCGTGGAAACGGATGCGCCGGATCCAGCCCCAGCGGCGACAGTACCGGCAGCACCTCATGCTCGAAATAGCCCTGCAGCCAGCGTCGCTGGCGCGGGCTCCACTGGCGGCGGGTGAGCACATGGATGTGTTCCGCTTCCAGCTGCGGTCCGAGCTGTTCCTGCCACACGGCGTATTGTTCGGTGACCAGGTCCAGCACGCGGCGGCGGATGCGCGCCAGCAGATCGCCGGAGAGCAGGCCATCCGGCCCCGGTGCGGCCGAGCCGTAGGCATGATGGTGCTTGAGCATCGCCACGCGTACTTCGAAGAACTCGTCGAGGTTGTTCGCCACGATGCTGAGGTAGCGCAGCCGCTCAAGCAGCGGCACGTCGGCATCGCGCGCCATCGCCAGCACGCGGAAATTGAATTCAAGCGCGGCCAGCTCGCGGCTCAGATAGAGGCCGGGAGCACTGAGGTCGTCGGGGGCGGCGGGTGAGGGGCGGGGCATGGTGCGTCATTCTGGCCTATGGCACGCCTCAAATACACGCCGTGCAGCGGGGCAGTTCAGCTTTCGTCGCTGCCACCCGGCATCAGCAGCCGGGCATGGCCGAAGTGGCAGGCGAAGGTGGAGCCGATGCCGGGCGCGCTCTCGACGTGCAGCTGCGCCTGGTGCAGGTTCAACACGTGCTTGACGATCGACAGCCCGAGGCCAGTGCCGCCGCTGTCGCGCGAGCGGCTGGAGGAAACCCGGTAGAAGCGCTCGGTGAGCCGTGCCAGATGCGCGGCCGGTATGCCGAAGCCGGTATCGCTGACTGAATACATCGCGCCCTGCGGCGTGCGCTGCCAGCGGATCGTGATGTGCCCGCCGGCAGGCGTGTAGCGCACCGCGTTGCTGACCAGGTTGGACAGCGCGCTGTGCAGGTCCTTGGGCGAACCGAGCAGGTCGGCCTCGGCGCTGGACTGCAGGGTGATCTCGTGCCGGCCCTGGCTGAGCGCCTCCGCCTCCTTGCGCACGGTGGCCAGCAGCGATGCCATCGGCACTCGCTCGTCCGCCACCTGGTGCTGGGTTTCCAGCCGCGACAGGGTCAGCAGGTCCTCCACGATCTGGCCCATGCGCTTGGACTGCGCGCGCATCTCGCCGAGCACTGCCGCCAGCTCGGGCACGTCCTCGGGGTCGATCAGCTCCAGGTAGCCATGGATCACCGTCAGCGGGGTGCGCAGTTCGTGCGAGACGTTGGCCACGAAGTCGCGGCGGATCTGTTCGAGCCGGTTCAGGTGACTGATGTCGCGCGCCAGCAACAGGTGCTGGCGCTTGCCGAAGGGCAGCAGGCTGACGTTGAGCTGGCTGTTTGCCTGGCCCGGTGCGGCCACGTCGTTGAGCGGCTCCAGCGCGCCGTCGCGCAGCCAGCCGGACAGGTCCGAGGCGGCCAGCCGCTGTTGCAGCGGCTGGCCGCGATCGCGCGGCCGGCGCAGCCCCAGCAGGTTCTCGGCGGCGCGGTTGAACCAGCGCACCTGCTGCTGGTGGTCGAGCAGGACCACCGCGTCCGGGAGCTGGCTGGCAGCGCTGCGCAGGTCACGCAGGCTGGATGCGATACGGCGGGAGCGGGTCATGAAACGGTCATGCTGCAGGGGGGTGATGGGGGCGCGTACCGCCATGATGGGCCGGGTCTGATGACGGATTCGGGTCAGCAGCAAGACGATTTCCGCCACCGCGACGAGGGCCACGCCGCTGGCCACGTGGCGATCCGCCAGCCAGCCGAGCAGCGCGCCGGCGGCAAGACCGGCGGTGAGCAGGGCGGGCAGCCGCCAAGAGGAAAGCGGAATCGACATCGGGTGACCTGGCAAACCGTGGGCGACCAGCCTACGTCATCCGGCGGCGCTTTCGCAGCGCCAGCGACGACCCGGTGCGGGCTCGCCCGTGACGCCAGGCGGGCCGGTTCACGCGTTAAGCGAGAAGCGGTAACCGGTGCCGCGCACGGTCTGCACCATGCCATCCAGCCGCCACGGTTCCAGCGTCTTGCGCAGCCGCCGGATGTGCACGTCGACGGTGCGCTCCTCCACGTACACGCTGCCGCCCCACACGTGGTCAAGCAGTTGGGTGCGCGAGTAGACGCGCTCCGGATGCGTCATGAAGAAGTACAGCAGGCGGTATTCGGTCGGTCCGATCGGCACCGCGTCGTCGCCGGCAAACACGCGGTGCGCGGGACCGTCGATGCGCAGGGCGCCCTGTTCGACCATGCCGGAGCCGTCGTCGCCTTGGCTGCGGCGCAGTACCGCCTTGATCCGCGCCACCAGCTCGCGCGTGGAAAAGGGT
>JAJZGE010000285.1 GCA_021798675.1 Pseudomonadota bacterium
AAACTGTCAAATGGTGCCGGCAGCAGGAATCGAACCCGCGACCTACTGATTACAAATCAGTTGCTCTACCAACTGAGCTATGCCGGCGCAGGGCTGCGATTCTAGCAGGGGCGGCGGCGCCTGCCGAAACGCGCTCAGAAACAGCCGGCGCTGTGCGAGCCCACGCCGGCGGTGTGGATGCGGCTGCGCCAGTCGAAGCGGGCGCGGTCGGCCACCACCAGATCCAGCCAGTATTCGGGCACGCTTTCGCTGCGCTCGCTCATGCGCGCAGGGAAGCCGGCCGCGACGATTTCGTCACGGCGCTTGCGCGCGTTGGCTGGATCCTTGAACAGGCCGAGCGAGATCGTGTTGGACTGATCGCCCGAGCTGACCACGAAGTAGTCGCTGATGTGATGCGCGCTCAGCTCGCGCACCTGTTCCAGCGCCTGCGCGCGGCTGGCGGCTGGCGGCAGATACACCCACCAGCCGCTGGCCTGGCTGGTCTGCTCCTGCCGCGAGCGCATGCGCGTCACCTCGGCGGCCAGCGCCTGCCGTGCATTGCGCAGATCCTGCGGCGTGGCGAACGGGCCGAGCGACAGGCATTCCCGCTGGGCCTGGGTCTGGGCCTGGGCCGGCGCGGCCGTGGTGGCCGCAGCGGGGCTGGGGATCGGCGTGGGCGCCGCACTGGACGATTCCGGCAACTCCGACAGCAGACGCAGTTCCGGCACACCGGGATCGGTCGGGCTGCCGCCGCGCGGATACGGCTGGCCCAGCAGCAGCCACGCGCCCACCGCGATATTGAGCGCGCTCAAGAGCACAAACAGCAGACGCAGAAACATCGAACCCCCAGGCGCGGCGATGCAGCCATTCTAGCCGGGCGGCGCGGCCGGCATCTGCGCCCACACCGCCAGCCCGCGCAGCACGCCATCGCGGACGAGCTGCGCCGGCAGCGAGAGCAGCGGCAGCAGCGTCGCCGCGTCGCCGCCATCCAGGATCAGGCCGGCGCCGGCGCCCAGCTCACCGGCCAGTCGCGTGGCAAAACGCTCGATCAGCGCCGCCGCCGCTTGCCAGCAGCCGGAGGCCACCGCGTCGGCGGTGTTGTCGGCCAGCTCCAGAATCTGGCCCGGCTGCTGTGGTCGCACCTGCGCGGTCGCACCGAGCAGTGACTGCTGCATCAGCTGCGGTCCCGGCGCGATCAGGCCGCCGAGGTGGCGGCCGTCCGCGGCCAGCGCATCCAGCGTGAGCGCGGTGCCCACACCGGCCAGCACGCAGGGCGCGCGACCCTCGGCGTGGGCGGCCACCATCGCCAGGAAACGGTCGACGCCGAGCCGCTGCGGCTCGGCGTAGGCGTTGCGCACGCCGCAGGCGCTGACCGGCGTGCGCAGCCAGAATGGTGCGGTGCCGAAGCGCTCGGCGACGAGCGCCGCCAGCTGCGCCTCGCGCGCGGCATCGACCACCGAGGCACCCAGCACCGCCACCGGTGCCGGCAGATTCGCCCAGGCCACACGCAGCGTGGCGGAGACGTCCTGCTGCCAGCCCACCGCGCCATGCGCCAGCCAGCCATCCGGCTGCGCCTGCAGCGCCCACTTCAGCCGGCTGTTGCCGAGATCGAGCAGCAGCTTCATGCGCGTCGCACCGTGACATCGGCGCTGTCGACGCGGCGCACGCTGCCATCGGCCAGACGCACCTGCAGCGCGCCGCGGCTGTCGACGCCAGCACCCACACCGTCGAAGCTGCCGAGTGCTCCGCTCAGGTGCAGCGGCTGCCCGCGCAGCAGATCGTGCCGCGCATAGTCCGCGCTGAAGCCGGCAAAGCCGTCGCGCTCGAATTGGCGCAGGCCGTCGACCAGGGCGGCGATCAGCGCCGCCGCGGCGCGGTTGCGCTCCGGCGGCGTGCCGTCAGCGCTGAGCGTGGCCAAGTCGCAGGCCGGCTGCCCAGCCTGCTCGCACAGCGCCGGGGTCAGCCGCAGATTGAGGCCAATGCCGATCACCGCCGCGCACGGCCCCTGATATTCACCGCTGAGCTCGACCAGGATGCCGGCCAGCTTGCCGCCCGGCGGGTTGCCGGCCATCGCAAGCACGTCGTTCGGCCACTTCAGGCCGGCGCCGGTCAGCCCCAGCTGCTCCAGCGCACGCAGCACGATGACGCCGATCGCCAGCGACAGCCCGGATGTGGCCGCCACACCGGACTCGAAGCGCTTGAGGCAGGACAGATACAGATTCAATCCCGGTGGCGACAGCCAGCTGCGGCCGCGCCGGCCGCGGCCGGCGCTCTGGGTTTCGGCCAGCAGCACGCTGAGGTCGGGCGCCTGCACGCCGCGGCGCTGCAGTTCGCTGGAGGTCGAATCGAGTTCCCAGTGCACCTCCAGCGCGCCCAGCGAGCGCGCTGGCGAACGCGGCAACGCGGCGCGGATCTGCGCGACGTCGAGCATCTGCAGCGGCCACGGCAAGCGGTAGCCGGCGGCGCCGCGCGCCTCGATCGGCACACCGCGCGCGCGCAGCGATTCCACCTGCTTCCAGATCGCCGCCCGGGTCACCCCGGCCTGCCGGGCCAGGCTCGCGCCGGACAGCGGCTCACCCGCAGCGAGTGCGGCCAGCAGCTGCGCCGCTTGCATCAGCGCGACCCGTCCGTCGCATCGGTATCCGGGGCGCAGCAGCGGCTGGAAAGGGGGCGCGACAGGATCGGCATCGGCGAATTCTAGCCGGTTGGCTTTGCCGCGCGGCGGAGCGCCGCAGCACTGGCATCGAGGCCGCCTTTCTGAGACGATCGAAGTCTTGCCAGCGGGATGGGGACAGCATCGCCATGCGCACCAGACATTGGCTACTCGGCTTGATCTTGTGCCTCGCCGGTATCAGCAGCGTAGCTGCGGCCAGCGTGGATACCCAGGACATCGAAAGCTCGACGCACGCCAGCGCGGACAGCGCCGGCAGCGCACACGACAGCAATGGCAGCGGCGGCGATGCGCTGGGTGTGAGCCGCGACCGCCCCTCGCACAGCAGCAGCACCAGCAGTGGTGGAGACAGTGCCGGCAGCATGGCCGGCAGTCCGAGTGATCGCCCCGGCGACGCCGGCCCGGCGCCCCGGCCCGCGCATCAGTCGCACCTCGGCTGGCAGTCGCTGCTGCCTGGTTCGATCCAGTAGGCAGGTTTCATCTCGCGAACGTCCGGGCTTCTGCATGGTTGCAGGCTGCCACCGGGCATCGCGCCGCGGTCAGACCGGCGTCAGCTGCACGCTGAAGCGTGCGCCGCCGAACTCCGGCGAGCGGTCGACCACCAGTTCGCCCCGATACGCATGCACGATGTCCTGCACGATCGACAGGCCGATGCCGTGGCCCTGGACGCGCTCGTCGCCGCGCACGCCGCGCTGCAGCACCTTCTCGATCTGATCCGCCGCGATGCCCGGACCGTCGTCCTCCACGCTGAGGCGCAAACCCGGTCGCTGGCGGCTACCCGAAGGCTCGATCTTCACTACCAGCAGCACGCGATGGCTGGCCCACTTGAAGGCGTTTTCCAGCAGGTTGCCCATCAGCTCCAGCAGATCGCCCTGCTCGCCGTAGAACACCGCATCGTCGTCGATGTCGAATTCGCACAGCACGTTCTTGGCGGCGTAAACCTTCTCCAGGCTCTGCACCAGATCCTCGGCGTGACCGGCGATCGGCACCGCGCTGGCGAACGTCTGCCGCCCCGAGGTGGCGGCGCGCGACAGCTGATAGGCGACCAGCTCGTCCATGCGCCGCACCTGATCGAGCACGCCGCTGCGACGCGGCAAGTCATCGGCGGATACCGACTCCAGCTGCGAGCGGATCACCGCCAGCGGCGTCTTCAGGCTGTGCGCCAGATCGGCCAGCGTGTGCCGGTAGCGGGTGCGCTGCTCGCGCTCGTTGTCGATGAACGCGTTGATGCGTTCGGTCAGTCCGGTCAGCTCCAGCGGGTATTGACTGTCCAGCCGTTCGCTGTCGCCGCGCTCGACCCGGCTCATGTCGCTGGCCACCTTGCGCAGCGGGGTCAGGCTCCAGCGCAGCAGCAGCAGCTGCAGCACAATCAGCATCACGCCGAGAATCGACAGCCAGATCACCAGCGTGCGCCGATACACCGCGTTGTCGCCCTCGAACTGATCCTCGGTCTGCGCCACCGTCATGGTCAGCGGCACCGATTTCTTCTCCAGCGTGTCCAGCGCCACGCCGTAGCTGAAGTAGTACAGCCGGCCCATGCGCGTATCGACCGGGCCGACGAAGCGGGTCTGGCCCGCCTTCAGCGG
>JAJZGE010000286.1 GCA_021798675.1 Pseudomonadota bacterium
CCAGAAGGATTTCCAGCAGCTCAAGGTGATCGAACGCATGGTGCGCGACCTGGCCTTGCCGGTGAAGGTGATGGGGGCGCCCACGCTGCGTGCCGAGGACGGCCTGGCGCTCAGCTCGCGCAACCAATACCTCACCGAGGCGGAACGTAAGCAGGCCCCGCTGGTCCGGCAAACCCTGCAGCAGATGCGCGACCTGCTGGGCCGGGGGCATGCGCGGCACATCATCGAGGAGGTGGCGCACTCCAAGCTGGAGCGCGCAGGCTTCGTGCCCGACTACGCCGCGATACGCCGTGCCGACGACCTGTCGGAACCGGCCGATGGCGAGCGCGAGGGGCTGGTGGCACTGATCGCCGCACGCCTGGGCACGACGCGGTTGATCGACAACCTTCCCTTCGACTGAAGCGCCCCCATCTTCCTGGCTGAACGGCCGATGTTGCGACGCAATGCCACCGGTTCGATAATGTACGGCCACGTGGGCCGTCCCCGCAGGAATCCGTAGTCATGCACCTGAACATGTTCAAGGCGAAGATCCATCGCGCCACCGTCAGCCACGCCGAGCTGCACTACGAAGGCTCGATCGCCATCGACGGCAACTTGCTCGACGCCGCGGGCATCCGCGAGTACGAGCAGATCCACGCCTGGGACATCGACAACGGCGAGCGCTTCGTCACCTACGCGCTGCGCGCGGAGGAAGGCTCGGGCATCATCTCGGTGAACGGCAGCGCCGCCCGCAGCGTGCAGGTGGGCGACCTCATCATCATCGCCGCGTTTGCGCAGATCGACGAGAAGGAGCTGGCGCAGTTCCAGCCCACCTGCGTCTACGTGGACGAGAAGAATCGCATCACCCATACCAATCGCTCGATCCCGAAGCAGATGGCCGCCGCCTGAGCGGCCTCCGGGGCGATTGCGGGTCGCGCGGGGCGCGCTGGTAGCGCCGCCGCATCCGGTTCAGAACGCCGGCAACACCGCGCCGCGGTACTTTCGCTCGATAAACGCCTTGACCGCCGGGCTGGTCAGCGCCTTCGCCAGCTTCTGCACGCGCGGATCATTGCGGTTGTCGGGGCGGCCCACCAGGTAATTCACATAGGGCGAATCCTTGCTTTCGATCAGCAGCGCGTCCTTGGTGGGGTTAAGGCCTGCCGCCAGTGCGTAGTTGGTGTTGATCAGCGCCAGGTCCACTTCGTCCAGCGTGCGCGGCAGCATCGCCGCTTCGAGCTCCTTGAACCGCAGGTGCTTCGGGTTCGCCGTGATGTCCTTGAGCGAGGCCAGCGCGTTGGCGGGATCCTTCAGCGTGATCAGCTTGTTCTTGGCGAGCAGCAACAGGGCGCGACCTTCGTTGCTGGGGTCGTTCGGCAGCGCCACGGTGGCGCCGTCCGGCAACTGGTCGATGCTCCTGATCCGGCGCGAGTAGGCGCCGAACGGCTCGATGTGCACGCCGACGATGGGCACCAGGTCGGTGCCGTGTTCCTGGTTGAATGCGTCGAGGTAGGGCTTGGTCTGGAAGTAGTTGAGGTCGATGTTCTTCTCGGCCACCTGCATGTTCGGCTGCACGTAGTCGGCGAACACCTTGATCCGGAGCTTTACGCCTTCCTTCGCGAGGATGGGCTGCACCTGCTTCAGGATCTCCGCGTGCGGCACCGCGGTGGCGGCCACGGTGAGCGTGTTGGCGCCCTCCTTCGGCGCTGAGCAGGCTGCGAGCAGCAAGGCGAAGGCCGCGCAGACCGTGGCGCGGACCATTCGTGTCACGACGGTTTGCGGGCCACGCCTGCCAGCAGCAGGAGCGAGAGGATGGCCGAGAGGGCGGCGAGCAGCAGCATGGTTCATGGCGGTTTCCGGGGTGCTTGCAGACTAGACGTCCGAACGTTGGCGGGGAAATAACCGGATCAGTGGCGCTTATAACGCGCCACGATGCGGTCGCCCAGCATCTGCAGCAGCTGCACCAGCACCACCAGCAACGCCACGGTCACGACCATGTAGTCGGACTCGTAGCTGAGGTAGCCGTAGCGATAGGCGAGGTCGCCCAGGCCGCCGGAGCCGATGGCGCCGCCCATCGCGGTGTAGCCCACCAGTGCAATGGCGGTCACCGTGATCCCGGCGGCGATGCCGGCCCGTGCCTCGGGCAGCAGCACGTGGCGCACGATCTGCCAGGTGCTGGCACCCATCGCCTGCGCCGCCTCGATCACGCCTTTCTGCACCTCCCGCAGCGCGGTTTCCACCAGCCGTGCGAAGAACGGCGCGGCGCCGATCACCAGTGGCGGGATCGCGCCGCGCACGCCCAGCTTGGTGCCCACCAGCGCGTAAGTGACCGGCATCAGCACGATCATCAGGATGATGAAGGGCACCGAGCGCAGCACGTTCACCAGCAGCGAGATGGAGCCGTAGAGCCGAGGCATCGCCCGCAGTTGCCCCTTGCCGGTGAGGTAGAGCAGCACGCCCAGCGGCAGGCCGATCAGCACGGTGAGCGTCAGCGAGCCGCCCAGCATCAGCAGGGTGTCGATGCAGGCGCGACCCAGCTCGCCCCAGTCGTCGATGTTGGGGAACAGGCTCTGCAGTGGCGAGAGCGTCATGCGGCCACCTCCTCGATTTCGATGCCGGCCTGGCGCAGCGCCGCTAACGCGGCGTCGCTGCCCGCGCCGTCCAGCGTCAGGGTGAGCTGGCCGTAGGGCAGGTCCTTGATGCGGTCGATGCGGCCGGCGAGCAGGTTGAAATCCACGCCGTGCTCGCGCATCACGCGGCTGAGCACTGGCTGCAGCGTGGTGGCGCCGCGGAAGGTCAGGCGCATCACGCGGCCGACCACGGCCGGCGCCTGCGCGGTGGCGGCCTCCTCCGGCAGCGCCTCGGCCACGAAGCGCCGCGTGGTGGCATGCCTGGGATGCAGGAAGACGTCGGCCACCGTGCCGCTCTCCACGATGCGGCCGGCGTCGAGCACGGCCACGCGGTCGCAGATGCGGCGCACCACGTCCATCTCGTGGGTGATCAGCACGATGGTGAGCTTGAGTTCGCGGTTGATCGCGGCGAGCAGATCGAGCACCGAGGCGGTGGTCTGCGGATCGAGTGCGCTGGTGGCCTCGTCGCACAGCAGGATCTCCGGCCGGTTGGCCAAGGCGCGGGCGATGCCCACGCGCTGCTTCTGGCCGCCGGAAAGCTGCGAAGGGTACTTGCCCGCGTGTTCGTCGAGGCCGACGCGCGCGAGCAGTTCGGCGACGCGTGCACGGATTTTCGCCGCGTCGCGCTCGCCGGCCAGACGCAGCGGGAACGCCACGTTGTCCGCCACCGTCTGCGAGGCGAGCAGGTTGAAGTGCTGGAAGATCATGCCGATGCGCCGGCGCTGCGCGCGCAGTGCCGGTTCCGGCAAGGCGGTCATCTCGGTGTCGCCGATCAGGATGCGTCCGCCACTGGGCCGCTCCAGCAGGTTGATCAGGCGGATCAGGGTGGACTTGCCGGCGCCGGAATGGCCGATGATGCCGAACACCTCGCCATCCACGATGTCGAGGCTGAACGGCTGCAGCGCGGGAATGTCCTTGCCGTCCACGCGGTAGGACTTGTGTACGTCGAGGAAGCGGATCACGGGCATTCGGCGTCGAGGTGGGCGGACATTCTAGCCTCTGGCGTAGACTTCCATACGTCCATCCACGGAACCCTGGCCATGAGCAGCATCTACGACTTCAACGCGCGCGACATCGACGGCAACGAGCGATCGTTGTCCGAATGGCAGGGCAAGACCTTGCTGATCGTCAACGTGGCCTCCAAGTGCGGCTTCACCCCGCAGTACGCCGGGCTGGAAAAGCTATGGCGCGAATGGCGCGAGCGCGGCCTGGCGGTGCTGGGCTTCCCCTGTGACCAGTTCGGCCACCAGGAGCCGGGCGACGAGGCGGAGATCCGCGACTTCTGCAGCACCAGCTACGACGTCAGCTTTCCGCTGTTCGCCAAGATCGAGGTGAATGGCGACCGTGCTCACCCGCTCTACCAGTGGCTGAAGCACGAGGGCAAGGGCATCCTCGGTAGCGAGGCGATCAAGTGGAACTTCACCAAGTTCCTGGTCGATGCGGACGGCAAGACGGTAAAGCGCTATGCGCCCACCGACACGCCGGAAAAGATCGGCAAGGAGCTGGCCCGCCTGCTGAGAGCATGAGCCGGCTCAATCGCTGCCGTGCCAGCCGGCCAGCAACTGCACGATGGCATCGATGTCGCGGTCGGCACCCGGCTCGC
>JAJZGE010000287.1 GCA_021798675.1 Pseudomonadota bacterium
GACACCGTGCCGCTGGGCGGCTACGGCAATCCTGCGTTGCCGGTGGGGCTGATCTTCTCGATGTTCCGGCCGTCCGACGACGCCTGCGTCTATCCATTGTTCGTGCCGGCCAACGCCTTCGCCGTGGTATCGCTGCGGCAGCTGGCGGCGATGTCGCGTGCACTGCACGGCGACGCCGCGTTCGCCGCCGACTGCGAGGCGCTGGCCGCCGAGGTGCAGGCCGCGCTGGAAAAGTATGCGGTGATGCACCAGGCCGGCGCGGACTTCTGGGGCTACGAGGTGGACGGCTACGGCAACCAGCTGTTCATGGACGACGCCAACGTGCCCAGCCTGCTAGCCCTGCCTTACCTCGGCTACTGCGCGCGCGACGACGCGCGCTACCGGCGTACCCGTGCCCGCGTCTGGGGCAAGCACAATCCGTACTTCTTCCGCGGCACCGCAGCCGAAGGCATCGGCGGTCCGCACGAAGGCCTGCGCATGATCTGGCCGATGTCGCTGATGGTGCGTGCGCTCACCAGCGACGACGCCGGCGAGATCCGCCAGTGCCTGCACTGGCTCAAGACCACGCATGCCGGCACCGGCTTCATGCACGAGGCTTTCGACCAGGACGATCCGGCGAAATTCACGCGGCCCTGGTTCGCCTGGGCCAACAGCCTGTTCGGCGAGTTGATCGTCGAACTGGCCGACCACCACCCCGAGCTGCTGCGATAGCGGCCGCATCTCCACTTCCCCGAAGGAGCCCACGACCATGGTGACCCGCAGACGATTCCTGCAAGGTGCAGCGGCATTGACGCTGCTTGGCGGCCTCGATCCGCGCGGCACGCTGGCCGCGCCGCGCGGACAGGGCAGCGCGGCGGCGCTGACCGGGCTGGCGAAGAACGGCGTGTCGCGCTGGGTGGACGTGTTCGTCGGCACCGGCGGCCATGGCCACACCTATCCCGGCGCGTCGATGCCCTGGGGCATGGTGCAGCTCTCGCCCGACACCAACGACTTCGGCTGGGACGCCTGCTCGGGCTACCACCAGGCCGACGGCTCGATCATGGGCTTCTCGCACACCCATCTCAGCGGCACCGGCGCCAGCGACATGCTCGACGTGCTGGTGATGCCCGCGCAGGGCGAGGTGCTGCTCGACCCGGGCGCGCGTGGCCTGCCGGCGGAGAACTACTACTCCCGCTTCGACGGCGCGGCGCACGGGCCGCACCTCACCGCGAACTCGGTGGCGCATCCGGGCAAGGGCTACCGCTCGCGCTACGACAAGGCATCGGAGCAGGGCGTGCCCGGCTACTACCGCGTGCGCCTCACCGACCACGACATCCTCGCGGAACTGACCGCGACGCTACGCGCCGGCCTGCATCGCTACACCTTCGCCAAGGGCGGCAAGGCGCACCTGCTGGTCGACTTCGCGCACGGCTACCACGACGACCCCAAGGTGCCGTGCAAGGTGTCGGACGCCACCCTGAAGCTGGTGGGCAAGGACACCCTGGTCGGTGGCCGCCGCGTGCACCAGTGGGCGAACGGGCGCCACATCTACTTCGCGATGAAGCTGTCGCGGCCGTTCGCGCAGGCCACGCTGTACAGCGAGAACCAGCCGCTGCCCAGCGGCGCTGGCGAGGCCAGTGGCACGCATCTCAAGGCCGCGCTGCACCTGGAGGATGCCAGCAAGGCGCCGCTGCTGGTCAAGGTGGGCATCTCCGGCGTGGACATCGACGGCGCGTTGCGCAACCTGGAGTCGGAGCTACCCGGCTGGGATTTCGAGCACGTGCGGGAGGCCGCGGCAGAGCGCTGGGAGGCCGAGCTGTCGCGCATCCGCATCGACACGCCGTCGGAGATCGCGAAGCGCACGTTCTACAGCTCGCTCTACCACACCATGCTCGCGCCCACGCTGTTCGGCGACGTGGATGGGCGCTACCGCGGCATGGACCTGGCCGTGCACCAGCTGCCGCCGGGCCAGCACAACTACAGCACCTACTCGCTGTGGGACACCTACCGCGCGCTGCACCCGCTCTACACGTTGTACCAGCCCGACAAGGTGCCCGACCTGGTCAATGGCCTGGTGCGCATGGCCGCGGAAAGCCCGGACGGCCCGCCGGTGTGGCCGCTGCAGGGCGTGGAGACCGGCTGCATGATCGGCTACCACTCCGCCGTGGTGATCGCCGAGGCGCAGGCCAAGGGCTTCACCGGCATCGACTACGCCAAGGCGTGGCCGATCTACCGCAAGCGTGCCTTCGACGACGACTACCGCGGCCTGCCGCTGTACCGCAAGCTCGGCTACATCCCCGCCGACCTGGAATGGGAGTCGGTGAGCAAGACGCTGGAGTACTCCTACGACGACTGGGCGCTGTCGCACCTGGCCGCGCGGCTGGGCGAGAAGGACGATGCGAACAAGCTGCGCGAACGCTCGCGCAACTATCGCCACGTGTTCGACGAGAAGGTCACCTTCGTGCGCCCGCGCGACAGCAAGGGCCGGTGGATCGAGCCGTTCGACCCGCGCGAGATGGGACATTTCGACAAGTGGCGCGACTTCACCGAGTCGAATCCCTGGGAGGCCACCTTCCTCAACCAGCACGACCTGTACGGCTACATGCCGATGTTCGGCGGTACGGCCGCGTTCGAGCGCAAGCTCGACGAACTGTTCACCACCAGCTCCAGGCTGCCCGCCGACGCGCCGCCGGACATCGCCGGCATGATCGGACAGTACGCGCACGGCAACGAGCCCAGCCACCACGTGGCCTACCTCTACGCCTATACCGGTGCGCACTGGAAGACGCAGTCGCGCGTGCGCATGCTGCTGGAAACCATGTACCCGCCGTTGCCCGACGGCATCGCCGGCAACGACGACTGCGGCCAGATGGCGGCGTGGTACGTGCTGGGCTCGCTGGGGCTGTACGCGGTCGATCCGGTCAGCGCGAACTACGTGTTCGGCAGCCCGCTGTTCGACCGCGCCGAGATGGCGCTGGGCGAGGGGAAGAAGCTCGTCGTCGAAACGCATGGCAACGGCCCGGGCAAGGCCTACATCCAGTCGGTGAGCTGGAACGGCAAGCCGTGGACGAAGAGCTGGATCAGCCACGCGGAGCTCGCGGCCGGCGGCACGCTGGCGTTCGTGATGGGCGATACGCCGAACAAGAAGTTCGGCGCCGCGCCGGAGGATCGGCCGCCGTCCTACGGCCGCGTGGCCGGCAAGGGCGAGGCCTGAGCGGTGCGGAGACTGCAGTTCGAAACTTCTCCGTTCGCACTGAGCGTAGCCGCGAAGCGGCGAAGTCGAAGTGCGGGTGCCGGGGAGCTTCGACTGCGCGCCTTCGGCGCTGCGCTCAGCCCGAACGGTATCAGGAGGCAAGTGATCTTGCTGCTCGCCTGCGCCTGCCTCGCTGCGGCGCAGGCCGTCGCAGCGGTGCCTTCAGTGGCCGCGCCCACCGAGGCGCAGCGCATGCAGTGGTTCGCCGACGCGAAGTTCGGCATCTTCATCCACTACGGTATCTACGCGGTGGACGGCATCGACGAGTCGTGGTCGTTCTACGACGGCTACGTCAGCTACGACCACTACATGCAGCAGCTCAAGGGCTTCACCGCGGCGAACTACCATCCGCAGGCCTGGGCCGACCTGATACGCGCAAGCGGCGCGCGCTATGCGGTGCTCACCGCCAAGCACCACGACGGCGTGGCGCTGTGGGACACCGCGCACGGCCTCAACGTGGTGAAGGACACGCCGGCGCGGCGCGACCTGGTCGGGCCGTTCGTCAAGGCGTTGCGCAGGGACGGCCTCAAGGTGGGGCTGTATTTCTCGCTGATCGACTGGTCATACAGGGACTATCCCGGCTTCACCAAGACCGAGTCGCGCTACGACGCCAAGGCCGATCCCGCGCGCTGGAATCGCTTCGTGGCGTACTACCAGGGCCAGCTGAAGGATCTGTCGCAGCGCTACAACCCCGACCTGTACTGGTTCGACGGCGACTGGGAACACAGTGCCGCGGAGTGGCATGCCAGGCAGGATCGGCAAATGCTGCTGGCGCGCAATCCGATGGCCATCATCAACTCGCGCCTCGCCGGCTACGGCGACTACGCCACGCCGGAGCAGGGCGTGCCGATCGTGCCGCCGCCCCAGAAGTACTGGGAGCTGTGCATGACCATGAACAACTCCTGGGGCTGGCAGCCGAACGACCATCATTTCAAGAGCGCCAACCAGCTGATCCGCATCCTCGCC
>JAJZGE010000288.1 GCA_021798675.1 Pseudomonadota bacterium
GCAGGGCGTTCCGCGGGTCGATCGGCGTGGCGGCCGCGATCACCAGCAGGATCATGCTGGTCATGCCCACGCGCGCGGCGTCCGTGCCGAATACCACCAGCATGCCGCCGCAGAAGCCGAAGGCAGCGGTGGCCAGCAGCATCGGCAGCAACTGGCCGCCTATGGTGAACCCGAGCAGCGCCGCCACCCCGGCGGCCAGCGTCGCCAGCAGCAGCCAGCGCATGCGCTGGCGATAAGGCCCCGGTTGGTCGGAGAACATCGTATCCAGCGCACCGGCGCCGATGCCGAGGCCCACGTCGGTATACCCCGTGGCCAGCCCGATGCCCAATGGCAGTACCACGGCCAGGGTATTGCGCAGCACCACCCACAGCGGCACGTCCGGACGCTTGAAGTGGGTCAGGGTCTCGACGAACTGCGCGCGCAGGGAGTAGCCGCTGGCTGGCATGGCAGAGCTGTGCGGGGGCGGAGCGGCGAGTATGGCAAAGAATGCCTGCTGCCCACGCGCCGGGCTAGGCGGTGGCGATCAGGCCCTGCCGGCGAACTCGCCGGTCAGCGTGTTCACCCAGACCTTCTCGTCGTTGGTGATGTACTCGGGCACCTGGATCTCCACGCCGGTGTTGAGCTTGGCCGGCTTGGTGCGCTTGGTGGCGCTGGCGCCCTTCAGCTCCGGCGCAGTGTCCACCACGGTGAGCACCACGCTGGTGGGCACCTGCAGACCGACCGGCGCGTCGTCGATCAGCTGCACGTAATAGCCTTCCACGTCCTCGACGATGTAGCCGGCGTTGTCACCCACCAGCACCGGGTCGAGCAGGTACTGGGTGTAGTCCTCTGCATCCATGAACACGAAGGCGTCGCCGTCCTTGTAGGAGAAGTTCGCGGCGCGGCGCACCAGGTCCATCTCCTTCAGGTCGTCGTCGGCGCGCAAGCTGAGGTCGAACTTGCGTCCGCCGGGAATCGAATACATGGTGAAGCGGAACGTGACGTTGCCGCCACGCGCGGTCGGCGAGCTGCGTTCGATGTCGCGCACCTGGTACACGGTGCCTTCGTGTTCGACCACGTTGCCTTTCTTGACGTCGGAAGCTTTCACGGAGCGGATTCCTTGGGAGGATTTTCGGGACGACGGTAATGGCGCTCGCAGTTCCACCACTTCACTGCGCCGAGGGCACCCCAGATGCCGACGAAAATCAGCGCATCCATCAGCGACGGATACACGCCGCTGGGTGGCAACCTGGGGTGAAAGAGCCGCTTAGACAGGAGGCTCACGACGAACAGGCTAACCCCACAAATCAGGGCATGATCAACCAGCACATAGCGCCCCCAGCCTGCCTGACGGACGATTTCCCAGCGCTTGCGCCAGTGGTAGCGACCCGGTCGGACGTTGGTACGGGCGAGCCAGTTGATACGTTCCATGGCCTTGGTCCTGAGGTCTTTGAGTTACTTCGGCTGCAACCGCACCGCACCGTCCAGGCGGATGGTTTCGCCGTTGATGTAGCGGTTGCCGAGGATGAAGGCCACGGTCCGGGCGAACTCCTCGGGCTTGCCGAGGCGCGAGGGGAACGGGATCGATGCGGACAGCGACTCCTGCACCTGCGGCGGCATGCCGTCCACCATCGGCGTCCAGAAGATGCCCGGCGCGATGGTCGCCACACGGATGCCGAAGCGGGCCAGTTCGCGCGCCATCGGCAGGGTCATGCCGACCACGCCGCCCTTCGACGCGGAGTAGGCGGCCTGGCCGATCTGGCCCTCGTAGGCGGCCACGCTGGCGGTGTTGACGATCACGCCGCGCTCGCCATCCTCGCCCGCCTCGTTGTGCTGCATCAGCGCCGCGGCGGCCTTGGCCACGTTGAAGCTACCGACCAGGTTCACCATCACGGTGCTGGCGAAGGTGCCGAGCGGCATTGGGCCTTCCTTGCCCAGCACGCGGCCGGCACCGAGGATGCCGGCGCAGTTCATCACCACGTTGAGTCCGCCCATCGCTTCGCGCGCGGCGGCCACGTTGGTGGCCACGCCGTCCTCGCTGGTCACGTCGGTCTTGTAGAAGCGCGCCACGTCGCCCAACGCCTTGGCGGCGACCTGGCCCTTTTCCTCGTTCACGTCGAACAGCGCCACCCGGGCGCCGTGGGCGACGAGATGCTGCGCCACTGCATGGCCGAGACCGGAGGCGCCGCCGGTGATGATCGCCTTGACTTGGTCGAGTTGCATGGGATTCCCCGAAGCGGATGCCGAAAGCCGCGAATTTTAGCTTAGCCGCGGCATCCGCTGCAGGCTGAACGAGAAACCCGCCGGATCCAGGCGGTTCATGCCGGGTTGGGCGGCCGGGAACGACTTTTGTGCCGGATCGCACGAGGGGATCGTGCGATCGACGATACGATGCGGACGGTTCCGTGATTCATCGAGTGGAGGTCGACATGAAAAAGCTGCTGGGTCTGTCTGTCGTATGTGGTGCGATGCTGGCGTTGGCCAGCGGCTCGGTGCTGGCACAGGACTATGACCATGGGCACGACCACGGGCGTGGCCACCATCAGGACGATGGCGATCGCGACCGGGGCTACAGGGATGGCGGCGCCTATTACGTGCGCCACGACGATGACGACCACGGACGCGGCCATGCCTACGGCCACTACCGGGACTGGCGCGACCGTGGCCGCCATGAGGGTTGGTACCGGCGCGGCGGCTATCTGCCGGTGGAATACCGCCGTCGCCGCTACGTGGTGTACGACTGGCGTGATGCCCACCTGCGCGAGCCGCCGCCCGGCTACCACTGGGTACGCAGCGATGACGGCGATTATCTGCTGGTGGCGATCACCACCGGTGTGATCGTCGACCTACTGCTCAACCATTAAGCAGCCGCGGCGGTCACATCCGCGCCTGCACCATGATGGCGCGCCCGCGGTGCGGGCGCGCCGTTTTCATGAATTGCGATCCAGCAGCGCGTGCAGTTCCGGCGTCGCGGCGAGCATGCCGAACGGCGTCACTGCTGGTGGTGGATTGGCCGAGGGCTGCAGTTCCTTTTGCCACACGCCGACGTCCCACCACTGCCCTAACTTGTAGCCGCTCTGGCGCCACACGCCGGCGGGGTCGAAGCCCAGCGCCTCGTGGAACCCCACGCTACCCGGGTTGGGCAGGGTGATCACGCCCACCGCCTGGGTCAGTCCCTGCAGGACCAGCGTGTCGAGCAACGCGCCGTAGAGCCGACGGGCGATGCCGCGACGCTGGCCGTCCGGGCGCACGTAAATCGAGGTTTCGGCGATCCAGTCGTAGGCGGCGCGCTCGCGGAAGCGGCCGGCGTAGGCGTAGGCCAGCACCTCGCCGCCGTCTTCCCAGACCAGCCACGGGTAGTGCGGCAGGCGAGTGCGGATGCGCTCGCGCATGGCGTCCTCGCCGGGCAGTGTCGTCTCGAAAGTGGCGACGCCCGTGGCGATGTGCGGTGCGTAGATCGCATGGATCGCGGCGGCATCCGCTTCGCGGGCGATACGGATGGAGGTGGACACGGCAGTCCTGTCAGAGCGCGCGGAGGTAGTAGCGGTCGCAGCCGTGGTGACCGGTGCCGCCCATCGGTGCGCCCAGCGGCGCGAAGCCATGGCGCCGGTACAGCGCCTGCGCGGCATCCATGCCGGTCAGGGTCTCGATGTAGCAGCGGCGGAAGCCGAAGCCGCGCGCCGCGTCAAGGCAGCGCTCCATCATCGCACCGCCGGCACCGATGCCGCGCACGGCAGGCAGGAAGTACATCTTGCGCAGCTCGCACACGTCCGGCTCACCGCCCGCCAGGGGAGCCACGCCCGCGCCGCCCACCACGGTGCAGTCGCGCTCCACCACGAAATAGGCGCTGTGCGGCAGCGTATAGGCGGCATGCATGCCGTCCACCTCGGGGTCGTGGATGGCGAAGCCGGGACCGTCGGCGCCGAATTCGGGCATGACCGTGCGGATGATCGCGGCCACCGCGGCGTCGTCGCGCGGCTCGATCGGACGGATCAGGAAGGAGGGGGACATACGGCGTTCCAGGAAGCGGGACGGGCGATTATTCCACGCTCCACGCCGGATGCCAGCCGTCTCCGGCGGGACGGGACCGGCGGCTGGCTCAGGCCGCGGTGCGTGCCCGCGTCACGCGGCTGGAGCTGTCCTTGTGCAGCTGCGCGGCCAGCCACGCGCCGGTGGCCACCAGCAGATCGAGGTCGATGCCGGTGTCCA
>JAJZGE010000289.1 GCA_021798675.1 Pseudomonadota bacterium
GCCGCTGGGGCCGGCCCCGGTCTGCTCGGCGTAATGGCGCAGCTCTTCCACTGAAAACAGCCGGGTGCCTTGCGATCCGGAGGAGCGCTTGCCGGAAGAGGAATTCGATGCGTTGTCGCGGCCGTTCATCAAGAGCCTTTGGTCGGGATTGCTGAAGCGCACTATAACCAACTGCCCGTCTGCCTGAAGCGCACCGGCCCGGCGATTGGCTTGTGCAGCCTGCGCGCGTTCAGCCATGCGCATCCGCGCGGGCAGTGCAGGGTCACGCGAGGAAGCCGGCAATCACGTCGTTGAGAAAGCGCTGGCCCAGCGCGGTGGTGTGCAGCCGCTGCGGATCGTCGCGCAACCAGCTGCGCTGGCGTGCATCGGCGAGCGCCGCCGCGATGGATTTGACATCCAGCCCGGTGCGCTCGGCGAACTCGGCCAGCGGCACGCCGTCGACCAGCCGCAGCGCATTCAGCATGTACTCGAACGGCAGCTCGGCGGCGCCGACCACGCTGTCGCCGCCGATCCGCGCCTCGCCGCTGGCGGCTTCCAGGTAGGCGCGCGGATGGCGGGTTTTCCAGCGCCGATGCACGCGACCGCTGCCGGCGTCGCTGAGCTTGCCGTGCGCACCGGCGCCGATGCCGAGGTAGTCGCCGAACTGCCAGTAGTTGAGGTTGTGCACGCAGCGCCGGCCGGGCTGCGCATAGGCGGAGATTTCGTACTGGGCGTAGCCGGCTGCGGCCAGGCGCTGCTCGCAGACATCCTGCATCGCCCAGGCATGGTCGTCGTCCGGCAGCGGCGGCGGATTGGCGGCGAACGCGGTGTTCGGCTCCAGCGTCAGCTGGTAGTGCGAGATGTGCGTGGGCGCCAGCGCCAGCGCGCGTTCCACATCGGCCAGCGCGCCGTCCGGCGTCTGCTGCGGCAGCGCGTACATCAGGTCCAGATTGATGTTGGCGTAGCCGGCGTCCTGCGCCGATTTCACCGCCGCCTCGGCTTCCACCGCCGAATGGATGCGGCCGAGCCGGCGCAGCTTGTCGTCGTCGAAGCTCTGCACGCCGAACGAGATGCGGTTGACGCCGGCCGCCAGATAGCCGTCGAAACGGCCGTGCTCGACGGTGCCCGGGTTGGTCTCCAGCGTTATTTCGGCGTTGTCGGCCACGCGCAGCCGCTGGTGCACGCTGTCGAGCAGGCGCGCGATCAGTTCCGGTGCAAACAGGCTCGGCGTGCCGCCGCCGAAAAAGATGCTGACGATCGGCCGGCCCGCCAGTGCCGCCGCGAAGTCGCGGATGTCGGCATCCAGGTCGGCCAGCAGGAGGTCGATGTACGCGGCATACGGCGGCGGCTCGCTGCGCAGCCCGTGCGAGTTGAAGTCGCAGTACGGGCACTTCTTCACGCACCACGGCATGTGGATGTACAGCGACAGTGGCGGTGCGAGCAGCGGCATCGGGTCAGGCGTGCTGCGCAGCGAGCTGCGCATGCAACTGCGCCAGCGCCTGGGCGCGGTGGCTGAGCCGGTTTTTCAGCGCCGGGTCGAGCTCGGCGGCGCTGAGTGTCTGGCCGTGCGGAAGGAACAGCGGGTCGTAGCCGAAGCCGCCGGCGCCACGTGGGGCGGTCAGCACGTGGCCGTGCCAGCGGCCTTCGGCGATCTGCGGCGCCGGGTCCTGCGCGTGCCGCAACAGCACCAGCGCGCAGATGAAAAAGGCCACGCGCTGTTCGCCCGACACACCGTCGAGCTCACGCAGCAGCCTGGCGTTGTTGGCGGCGTTGTCGCCATGCACGCCGGCGTAGCGCGCCGAGTACAGGCCGGGCGCGCCGTGCAGATGCGCCACGCACAGACCCGAGTCGTCGGCCAGCGCCGGCAGCCCGGTGACGCGGGCGGCATGGCGCGCCTTCAGCAACGCGTTCTCGACGAAGGTGAGGCCGGTTTCCTCGATGTCGTCCACGCCGAGGCTGGCCTGCGTTACCACCGCGAAACCGCTGTCGGCCAGCAACAGGTTGAACTCGGCCAGCTTGCCGCGGTTGCTGCTGGCCAGCACGATGCGTTGGGTCATCTGACAATTTTCGATGATTCGTTCATCCTGAGCGTAGGTCCGAAGGGCCGAAGTCGCCGGGGTGCCCTTCGATTCCGCTTCGTTACGCTCAGGGTGAGCGGCTGAGGTTTCGGCGCTTGTCTGCCGGGTTGCGCAGTAAATAAGGGACAACTTATAGCGCGAGCGCCGCGCGCTGTGCGGCCACCAGTTCGCCGATGCCCTTTTCGGCCAGCGCCAGCAGCGCGTCCATTTCCGCGCGGCGGAAGGCGTGGCCCTCGGCGGTGCCCTGCACCTCGATGAAGCCGCCGCCGTCGTTCATCACCACGTTCATGTCGGTGTCGCAGCTGGAATCTTCGGCGTAGTCGAGGTCGAGCACCGGCACGCCCTGATAGATGCCGACCGAGATGGCGGCGACTGCGCCGACGATCGGGTTGCGCTTGAGGTTCTCGCGCTGCATCAGCAGGTTCACCGCATCGACCAGCGCCACGTAGGCGCCGGTGATGGCGGCGGTGCGGGTGCCGCCGTCGGCCTGCAGCACGTCGCAGTCGAGCGTGATCACGCGCTCGCCCAGTGCCTGCCGGTTGACGCAGGCGCGCAGGCTGCGGCCGATCAGCCGCTGGATTTCCATGGTGCGGCCACCCTGGCCGCCGCGCGCCGCCTCGCGCTGGGACCGGGTGTGGGTAGCGCGCGGCAGCATGCCGTACTCGGCCGTGATCCAGCCTTCGCCCTTGCCGCGCAGCCACGCCGGCGCGCGGTCCTCGATGCTGGCGGTGCACAGCACACGGGTGTCGCCGAAGCACACCAGCACCGAGCCTTCGGCGTGGCGGGTGTAATGGCGTTCGATGGTGACCGTGCGCAGCTGGTCGCAGGCGCGGCCACTGGGGCGGGTAGGGGCGTTCATGGGGAGGTTCCTGGCGTCGCTTGGCCGAATTGGGCAAGGCGGGACGGGAGAGTTTACCATTGCGCTCTTTTCCTCTTGTCCGGACGGCGCCCGATGATCCGCAGCATGACGGCCTACGCCAGTGCCGAAACCACCGGGCCCACCGGCACGCTGAGCTGCGAGCTGCGCACGGTCAACCACCGCTATCTGGAACTGAGCCCGCGGCTGCCGGAGGATCTGCGCAACTTCGAGTCGCTGCTGCGCGAGCGCATCGCGCTGAAGCTGTCGCGCGGCAAGCTCGACATCACCGTGCGCCGCACCAGCGATGCGCGCAGCGAGGCGTTGCAGGTGAACCGCAGCCTGCTGCTGCGGCTGTCGGAGCTGAATCTGGACATGCTCGCGCTGTTTCCCGGCATGCAGGTGGAGTTCACCGAGCTGCTGCGATTTCCCGGGGTGCTGCAGCAGTCGGCCGGCGATCCCGAATCCCAGCAGGCGGCGCTGTTCGACGTGCTCGACCGCGCGCTCGACGCGCTCACCGCCACGCGCGAGCGCGAGGGTGAGAAGCTGGCGCAGATACTGCACGACAGGCTCGACGGCATCGAGCGCGTGGTGGCCGAGGTGCGCGGCTGGATGCCGCAAATCCGCAGCGCGCTGCGCGCACGGCTGGAGGCGCGGCTGGCCGATCTGAAGCAGCCGCTGGAACCGGGCCGGCTGGAGCAGGAGCTGGTGCTGCAGATCACCCGCACCGATGTCGACGAAGAGCTCGACCGGCTCAGCACCCACATCGGCGAAACCCGCCGCGTGCTGGGGCTGGCCGAGCCGGTCGGACGCCGGCTGGACTTCCTGATGCAGGAGTTCAACCGCGAGGCGAACACACTGGGTTCCAAGTCGGTGGATGCGCGCAGCACCAATGCCGCGGTCGAGCTGAAGGTGCTGATCGAACAGATGCGCGAACAGGTGCAGAACATCGAATGAAGTTGAATATTCGGCAAGTCCGGTCCCTCACCCCAACCCTCTCCCCGGCGGGGAGAGGGAGCCAACGGGCGGCGCCCTCTCATGTCCAGTGAAGCCGGTACGTTGTTCGTGATTGCCGCGCCGTCGGGTGCGGGCAAGTCGAGCCTGGTCAACGCGCTGCTGCAGCGTGAGCCGGCCATCTCGCTATCGGTCTCACATACCACGCGGCCGCCGCGGCCGGGCGAGCAGTACGGGCGACACTACTACTTCGTCGAGCGCGCCGAGTTCGAGCGCGAGATCGCCGAGGGCATTTTCCTGGAGCACGCCGAGGTGCATGG
>JAJZGE010000290.1 GCA_021798675.1 Pseudomonadota bacterium
CCTACCTAAGCAGTCCCGTGCATGCGCAGGGCCGCGATCTGGCCCAGCTCGCCGCACTTGCCGCCCGCGTGGCCAGCGGTGCCGTCGCACTCGACCTGGGTTGCGGTGCGGGCCACGCCAGTCTCGCGATGGCGCCGCACGTCGGCGAAGCGGTGGCCTATGACCTCTCGCGCGAAATGCTCGACGTGGTGGCACGGGCTGCGACGGAACGCGGCCTGGCCTCGCTGCGCACGCAACACGGGCCCGCCGAGACGCTGCCGTTCGCCCGCGGCAGCTTCGCCCTCGTTGCCAGCCGCTACAGCGCACACCACTGGGGCGACCCGGTAGCCGCCCTGCGCGAGGCCGCCCGCGTACTCGCCCCCGGCGGCACGCTGTGCCTGATCGACGTGGTCGGCCCGCAGGGGCCGCACGCAGCCCTGCTGGACAGCCACCTGCAGGCGATCGAACTGCTGCGCGACACTTCGCACGTGCGCGACTACAGCCGCGCCGAGTGGCGCGGCATGCTCACCGGCACCGGCTTCGCCCTGCAGGAGGAGCACGACTGGCGCCTCGACATCGGCTTCGCCAGCTGGCTCGCGCGCATGCGCACGCCACCAGCGCTGGAAGCAGCGATCCGGCAGTTGCTCGCGCACGCGCCCGACGAGGTGCTGGCCTACTACCAGGTCGATCCGGACACGCTGGATTTCAGGCTGGAGTCGGCGATGTTCGTGGCACGGCGGGCCGACTGAGCGACTCCGCCGAACCAAACGAAAACGGCCGGGATTCCCGGCCGCTTTCGTGCGTGCGCAGATCGATCAGCTCAACTGGCCGTGGCAGTGCTTGTACTTCCGGCCCGAGCCGCAGGGGCAGGGCTCATTGCGGCCCACGCGCGGCATCTCCGGCTGTTGCAGGTGCATGGCGCCGGCAGCCACGCTGGCCGGATCGGCGCCCAGCGCCGCATCGGGTGCGCCGCCGCCGCTGGCCAGCATCTGGCGCTGCAGGCGTTCGGCAAGGCGCTGCTGCTCGGCTTCCATCGCGGCCACTTCGTCTTCGCTGCGGATGCGGATGCGCGCGAGCATCTGCACCACTTCGGACTTGATGCGGTCAAGCATGTCGGAGAACAGGCGGAACGATTCGCGCTTGAACGCCTGTTTGGGATCCTGCTGGGCGTAACCCACCAGATAGATGCCCTGGCGCAGGTAATCCATGCTGGCGAGGTGCTCCTTCCAGGCGTTGTCCACCACGGTGAGCATGATGTGCTTTTCCAGCGCACGCATGGTTTCGGCGCCGACCTGGGACTCCTTGGCCTCGAACATCGCGTCCACGCCTTCGCGCACGTGGTCGAGGATCATCTTCGGGTCGACCTCCGACTGCTGCTCCAGCCAGTGCTTCAGATCGAGCTCCACGCCGAAGCGGCTCTCCAGCTCGCGATCCAGGCCAGGGATGTCCCATTGCTCGTCGATGCTGTCCGGCGGCACGTGGTCGCGCACGACGCTTTCCACCACGTCGTGGCGGATGTCAGCCACGGTGGCGGACACGTCCTCGCCTTCCAGCAGCTCGTCGCGCTGGCGATAGATCACCTTGCGCTGGTCGTTGGCGACGTCGTCGAATTCGAGCAGGTGCTTGCGGATGTCGAAGTTGTGCTGCTCGACCTTGCGCTGCGCCTTCTCGATCTGGCGGCTGATCATCTTGTCTTCGAGCGCGTCGTCTTCCTTCATGCCGAAGCGCTTCATCCAGCGGATCAGGCCCTCGCCGCCGAAGATGCGCAGCAGGTTGTCCTCCAGCGAGAGGTAGAAGCGCGAGGAACCCGGGTCGCCCTGGCGGCCTGAACGGCCGCGCAGCTGGTTGTCGATGCGGCGCGATTCGTGCCGCTCGGTGCCGATGATGTGCAGGCCGCCCGAGGCCAGCACCTGCTCGTGCAGCTTCTTCCAGTCGGCCTTGATGCGGGCGCGGTCGGCGTCGCTGGCGTCGGCCGGCAGCGTGGCCAGCGCGGCCTCCAGGCTGCCGCCGAGCACGATGTCGGTACCGCGACCGGCCATGTTGGTGGCGATGGTGACCGCGCCCGGCGCACCGGCCTGCGCCACGATGTGCGCCTCGCGTTCGTGCTGCTTGGCGTTGAGCACCTCGTGCGGGATCTTCTGCGCACGCAACTGGTTGGACAGCAGCTCGGAAACCTCGATGGAGGTGGTGCCCACCAGCACCGGCTGGCCGCGCTTGTGGCAGTCCTTGATGTCCTCGATCACCGAGTTGTACTTGGCCTGCTGGCCGAGGAAGACCAGGTCGGCGTTGTCCTTGCGGATCATCGGCTTGTGGGTGGGGATCACCACCACTTCCAGGCCGTAGATGCTCTGGAACTCGAACGCCTCGGTGTCGGCCGTGCCGGTCATGCCGGCCAGCTTCTTGTACATGCGGAACAGGTTCTGGAACGTCACCGTGGCCAGCGTCTGGTTCTCGCGCTGGATCGGCACGCCTTCCTTCGCCTCCACCGCCTGGTGCAGGCCGTCCGACCAGCGGCGACCCGGCAGGGTACGGCCGGTGAATTCGTCGACGATGATGACCTCGCCGTCGCGCACGATGTAGTCCACGTCGCGCTGGTAGATCGCGTTGGCGCGCAGCGCAGCGTTGAGGTGGTGCACCACCGCGAGGTTCTTGGAGTCGTACAGCCCGCTGTCCTCGCTGATGACGCCGGCCTCGCGCAACAGCTCGTCCGCATGCTGCATGCCGTCCTCGGACAGGTGCACCTGCTTCTGCTTCTCGTCGACCCAGTAGTCGCCGTCGCCCTCTTCTTCCTTCTGGCGGATCATGCGGGGCACGATTTTGTTCACCGCGATGTACAGCTGCGGCGAGTCCTCGGCAGGGCCGGAGATGATCAGCGGGGTGCGCGCCTCGTCGATCAGGATCGAGTCCACCTCGTCGACGATGGCGTAGTGCAGGCCGCGCTGGTAGCGCTGCTCCTTGCTGAGCGCCATGTTGTCGCGCAGGTAATCGAAACCGAACTCGTTGTTGGTGCCGTAGGTGATGTCGGCGGCATAGGCCTGATGCTTTTCGGCATGGTCCATGCCCGGCCACACCACGTCGGTGGTGAGTCCGAGGAAACCGTACAGCTTGCCCATCTGTGCCGCGTCGCGGCGGGCCAGGTAATCGTTCACGGTGACCACGTGCACGCCCTTGCCTTCCAGTGCGTTGAGGTACACCGGCAGGGTCGCCACCAGGGTCTTGCCTTCGCCGGTGCGCATCTCGGCGATGCGGCCCTGGTGCAGCACCATGCCGCCGATCAGCTGCACGTCGTAGTGACGCATGCCGAGCACGCGCTTGGCGCCCTCGCGCACGACCGCGAAGGCCTCGGGCAGCAGCTTGTCCAGCGTCTCGCCGGCGGCGACGCGCTGCCTGAACTCGGCGGTCTTGCCGCGCAACGCGTCGTCGCTCAGCTTCTCGAACTCGGGTTCCAGCGCGTTGATGCGCGCCACGATGCGCGACAGCTGGCGCAGCACGCGCTCGTTGCGGCTGCCGAAAATGCTGGTGAGGACGCGATTGAACATCGATCTTCCGAATGGCGTGGACAAATGGCCGCGCGTTGGCGCAGGCCAAACGGGCATGTTACTACAGGGGATCGGACCGCACCCAGCACGGCCGCCCTCACCCGCATGGCGGCACCGGCACCGGGATTCAAGGGTGGCGGGCGCGGCAGGTATCATGTCCCTGTCATTCTGCCCCGGAGCTGTCGGTCATGTCCCGCGCTGCTACCCGCTCCCGCGGCCCGCAAGCTCTCGGCCATTGCGGGTCCTTCGCCAGCCTGGCCAGCCGGGCCGCCGCGCTGGATGCGCTGGATCGCGCGCTGCGCCAGACCTTGCCGTTGCCACTGCGCGACGAGGTGCGCTTCGCCAATCAGCGTGGTGGTCGCCTGCTCTTCCTCGCCAGCACGCCGGCATGGGCCACGCGGCTGCGGCTGCTGCAATCGCAGATTCTCGCGACCGCGCGCAGCCTCGAGATCCGCGCCGAAAGCATCGGCATCAAGGTAAGCCCGCTGCCGAAGATCGAACTGCAGCCCGAACCAACGCGCACGTTGACGCCCGCAGCCGCCAATCATCTGCGCGCCGCGGCCGCGGCAACCACCGATCCCGAGTGGCAGGAGCTGTTTGGTCGACTGGCCGCGCTGGCCGGGCAAGGCGAAAAGCCGCGCTGAGGCCTCATCC
>JAJZGE010000291.1 GCA_021798675.1 Pseudomonadota bacterium
GGCAGCCTGCATGTCCAGGTGCACAGCCAGCAGCAGCCGTTTCGCATCCGCCCGTTTGCCGAGGCCGACGTCTGGGTGGTGCTGCCCGAGGAGGCAGGCGACTGCGCGGCGGGCACGCGCGTGCAGATCGTCAGCCTGGATGCCGACACGTCGCCGCGCTTCCAGCCTGCGGCCGCAGTCACGGAACGCGCATGAAGCTGCAGATCGAAGCACAGAAGCTGCGCGTGCGCTTGGATGAGGATGAGCTGGCGCGCCTGCTGACGGGTGCGCCGGTGGAGTCGCATACCCGCTTTGCCGCCGCCTTCCACATGCAGGTCACGCTGACCCTGACGACGCAGACCGATGCCAGCCTCAGCGGCCAGCCGCAGGCGTGGCTGATCGCGCTGCCGCGGGCGGCGGTGTCCCAGCATGCGGCCAGTCTGCCCAATCGCGACGGACTGAGGTTCACGCTGGCCGGCGCTTGCGGGGAGCCGCCGCTGGAGTTGCTGTTCGACGTGGACGTGCGCGACAGCGCGCGACGCCGGCGGTCCAGTCGCAGCGGCTGAGCCGTGTGCCGGACATGCGAAGGCCCCGCATCACGGGGCCTTCGGTTCGGCTGGCGCTGAATGCCCCGCTCACACCTCGATGGCTTCCTTGTACGCATCCAGCGGAACGCAGGCGCACATGATGTGCTTGTCGCCGTAGACGTTGTCGACGCGTGCGACCGGCGGCCAGTATTTCTGCCGCTTGAGGCCGGGCAGCGGGAAGGCGGCCAGTTCGCGCGGATAGGCATGCGCCCACTCGCTGCCGCAGACCATCGTGGCGGTGTGCGGGGCATGTTTCAGCGGGTTGTCCTCGCGGTCGAGCGAGCCGTTCTCGATGGCGCGGATCTCCGCGCGGATCTGGATCATCGCGTCGATGAAGCGATCGAGTTCGTGCTGCGATTCGCTCTCGGTCGGTTCCACCATCAGCGTGCCGGATACCGGAAAGCTCAGCGTGGGTGCGTGGAAGCCGAAGTCGATCAGCCGCTTGGCAACGTCCTCGGCGCCGATGCCGGTGGCGTCCTTGAGCGGACGCAGATCGAGAATGCACTCGTGCGCCACCAGCCCGTTGCGGCCGGTGTACAGCGTGGCGTAATGCGGCGCCAGCCGCCTCGCGATGTAGTTGGCGTTGAGCAGGGCGACCTGGGTGGCCTTGCGCAGGCCCTGGCTGCCCATCAGAGTGATGTACATCCACGAGATGGGCAGGATGCTGGCGCTGCCGAAGGTGGCGGCTGACACCATGCCGACTGTGCCTTCGGTGCCCATCGCCCTGGGCAGGAACGGCGCGAGGTGGGCCTTCACCGCGCACGGGCCGACGCCGGGGCCGCCGCCGCCATGCGGAATGCAGAAGGTCTTGTGCAGGTTGAGATGCGACACATCCGAGCCCCACTGACCGGGCTTGGCCACGCCGACCAGCGCGTTCATGTTGGCGCCGTCGGTGTACACCTGCCCGCCGTGCGCGTGCACGATCTCGCAGATCGCCACGATGTCTTCCTCGAACACGCCATGGGTGGAAGGGTAGGTGATCATCAGCGCGGCGAGGCGGTCGGAATACTGGGCGGCCTTGGCGCGGATGTCCTCGATGTCGACATTGCCGTTGGCGTCGCAACCGGTCACCACCACGGTCATGCCGCACATCTGCGCCGAGGCCGGGTTGGTGCCGTGGGCGGACTCGGGGATCAGGCAGATGTCGCGATGCGCGTCGCCGCGCGAGCGGTGATACGCACGGATCGCCAGCAGGCCGGCGTATTCGCCCTGCGCACCGGAGTTCGGCTGCAGGCTGACCGCGTCGTAGCCGGTGCACTCCACCAGCATCGCCTCGAGACTCTCGATCAGCTCCTTGTAGCCTTCGGTCTGGCTGGCCGGTGCCAGCGGATGGATATTGCCGAACTCGGGCCAGGTCACCGGTATCATCTCGGCGGTGGCGTTGAGCTTCATGGTGCAGCTGCCCAGCGGGATCATGGTGCGATCCATCGCCAGATCCTTGTCGGCCAGCGCGCGCATGTAGCGCAGCAGCTCGTGCTCGCTGTGATGCGTGTTGAACGAGGGATGGGTGAGGAACGCGCTGTTGCGCTGCAGTCCGGCCGGCAGCGCATCCGCGGTGGTTGCATCGAGCCGGTCGATATCGTCGATGCCGGCGCCGAACAGGGCCGCCAGCGCCACCACGTCCTCGCGGGTGCTGGTTTCGTCGAGGCTGATGCCGAGGCTGCCGCCGTCGAGGTGGCGCAGGTTGATGCCGGCCGCCTCGGCGCGGTTGTGGATGGCGGCGGCGTCCACGCCGGTGACGTGCAGGGTGTCGAAGAAATCCCCGCCCACGTTGACGCCGGCCTGGCGGAGGGCGCCGGCCAGGATCGCCGCCAGTCGATGCGTGCGCCGCGCGATGCGGGTCAGCCCCGCCGGGCCGTGGTAGACGGCGTACATGCTGGCCATCACCGCCAGCAGCACCTGCGCGGTGCAGATGTTGGAGGTGGCCTTCTCGCGGCGGATGTGCTGTTCGCGCGTCTGCAGGGTGAGGCGGTAGGCGGGCTTGCCTTCGGCGTCGATCGACACGCCGATCAGCCGGCCCGGCATCGAGCGCTTGTACGCGTCGCGGCAGGCCATGAAGGCGGCGTGCGGGCCGCCGAAACCGAACGGCACGCCGAAGCGCTGGGAGTTGCCGATCACGATGTCAGCGCCCCATTCGCCGGGCGCGGCGATCAGCGTCAGCGCGAGCAGGTCGGTGGCCACCGCCACCAGTGCGCCGCGGGCATGTGCGGCGGCCACCAGCGCGCGGTAATCGTGGATATTGCCGAAGGTATCCGGGTACTGCAGCAGCACGCCGAAGCTGTCGACGCTGGCCGCCTCGGCGTCCGCGCCGACATGCAGCGCAATGCCCATCGCCTCGGCGCGGGTCTGCAGCACTTCCAGCGTCTGCGGATGCACGCCGCGCGAGACGAAAAACACGTTGCTGCGCGACTTGCCCGAGCGCTTCGCCAGCGTCATCGCCTCGGCCGCCGCGGTGGCCTCGTCCAGCAGCGAGGCGTTGGCGATCTCCATGCCGGTGAGGTCGGTCACCATGGTCTGGAAGTTGATCAGTGCCTCCATGCGGCCCTGCGAGATCTCTGCCTGATACGGCGTGTACGCGGTATACCAGGCGGGGTTCTCCAGGATGTTGCGCAGGATGACGTTCGGCGTGTGGGTGCCGTAATAGCCCTGGCCGATGAAGCTGCGCAGCACCCGGTTGCGGTTGGCGATGGCGCGGATCCTGGTCAGCGCCTCGACCTCGGTCACCGCCTGCGGCAGCGCCAGCGGAGCGCCCGACTTGATCGAGGCGGGCACGATCGCATCGGTCATTGTCTCCAGCGAGTCGTGGCCGATGACGCGCAGCATCTGCGCGACTTCCGCATCGTTCGGGCCGATGTGGCGCTCGATGAAGGCGTGATGGTGCTCAAGCTCGCGCAATGAAGTGATGTTTTTCTGGCTCATGATGGAGGCGTCCGCAGACAACGTGCCGTGCCGCACGCGGGGCGCCCCTCTGTCCTTTTGCCTGAGAGTTTGGAAGCGCGGGATGCGGCCGCTTCGTGCCCCTTCGGCGCCGGATTCAACCGGTCTCTCCAGAGTGTTTGCACGTGGTGGTATGGGAGCCTGAGCGATTACGGGCGTTGCGTCTTCGGCAGCGGCGCAGTCCGAATCGGAACCGCCCGCTTCTCCCACCATGCGTTTACCGTGGCGATTATAGCGTGGCCGGCGAAGCGCGGTCAGCCCGCCGGTGATTTGACGTAGCCGCCGCAGCGACCGCGGCATCCGTGCGTGCCAGTGCGCTCAGAAACCCAGTTCATCCAGTTCGGGCGCATCGTCGGGGCGACGTCCCAGCGGCCAGCGGAACCTGCGCTCGACTTCGCTGATCGGATGCTCGTTGATGCTGGCCAGGCGTCGATGCATCAGGCCGTCGGCGTCGAACTCCCAGTTTTCGTTGCCGTAGGCGCGAAACCAGTTGCCGCTGTCGTCGTGATATTCATACGCAAAGCGCACCGCGATGCGGTTGCCACTGAACGTCCACAGCTGCTTGGTCAGCCGGTAGTCGAGTTCGCGCGCCCACTTGCGCTGCAGAAACGCCTCGATCGCCGCGCGGCCGTGGATGAACTCGGCGCGATTGCGCCACTGGCTGTCCGG
>JAJZGE010000292.1 GCA_021798675.1 Pseudomonadota bacterium
CCCGCCTGCATGGCGGTTCGCCAGGTCCACCAGCTTCGCGGTGATCCACGCATAGTCCTCGCTGCCGAGGCAGAGATTGGCCAGCGGATCGCGCTGGTGTGCGTCGAAACCCGCGGACACCAGCACCAGCTGCGGCTTGAACGCGTGCAGCCGCGGCAGCAGGTCGCCTTCCCACAGCTCGCGGAACAGGTAGGGACCGTCGCCGGCCGACAGTGGCCGGTTGAGGATGTTGCCGTGGCCACGCTCGTTCGGTTGGCCGGTACCCGGATACAGCGGCATCTCGTGGCTGGAGGCGAACAGCACGCGCGGCTCGCGCCAGAAGATGTCCTGCGTGCCGTTGCCGTGGTGCACGTCGAAATCGGCGATGGCGACGCGTTTCACGCCGTGCGCCGCCAGCGCATGCGCGGCGGCCACCGCCACGTTGTTGAACAGGCAGAAGCCCATCGCCGATTCGCGCGTGGCGTGGTGGCCCGGTGGGCGCACCGCGCAGAACGCGCGGTGCACGTGGCCGCCGCCAAACACCGCATCCACCGCGGCCGCCGCGGCGCCAGCCGCGCGCAAGGCGGCTTCGGCGGAGCCTGGCGACAGCACGGTGTCGTCGTCCAGCCGCTGCACGGCGCCCTCGGGCACGGCAGCGAGCATCCGCTCGACATGGGCGGCGGTGTGCACGCGCAGCAGTTGCTCGCGGCTGGCGCGGGGCGCTTCCACGCGGTCCAGTGCGGCGAAGCGATCGTGGTCGAGCGCGCGCAGCACGGCCGCCAGGCGCGTCGGCGCCTCGGGATGGCCGGGGCCGTTGTCGTGATGCAGGCAGGCGGAGTGCGTGTAAAGCCGCAGCATGCGGCGGCCTCAACCGGCGGAAGGCTTGCGCCGCCGCTCGTGCTGCCAGAGGACTTCGCCATGGCCGCCGCCGCGCGCCAGCACCCGGCATAGCACGAACAGCAGGTCGGAAAGGCGGTTGAGGTAGCGCTGCGCCTGCGGGCGTACCCCCGGCTCCGCGCGGCGCAGCGCGATCACCTCTCGCTCCGCGCGGCGGCACACGGTGCGCGCCAGATGGCAGCAGGAGGCCGCCATGCCGCCGCCGGGCAGGATGAAATCCTTCAGCGGCGGCAGCGGTTCATTGAAGCCGTCGAGCACGCTCTCCAGCCGCGCGACGTCGGCGTCCTCGATCATCGCCATGCCCGGGATGCACAGCTCGCCGCCGAGGTCGAACAGCTCGTGCTGGATCTGCGTCAGCGCCTCGCGCACCGCTGCGTCGACGCCGTCGCTGGCGAGCACCATGCCGATCGTGCTGTTGAGCTCGTCCACCGTGCCGTAGGCGGCCACCCGCGGCGAATCCTTCGACACGCGCGAACCGTCGCCGAGGCCGGTGGAGCCGTCGTCGCCGGTGCGCGTGTAGATTTTCGAGAGGCGGTTGCCCACGTCAATGCTGCATCTGGCCGCCATGCTGCGGGGCGCGCGACAGTTGCGTCGCCAGCACGTGCGCCGCGGCGCCCAGCCCCGCGTAGAGCGCGGTGCCCTCGAGGAACGGCAGGTACCAGTCGCCGAGATTGGCGAACCACGCGCCGAAGCTGCGCGGTGCCGGCACGTTGGCGCTGATCCAGTAGAAACTGCCGTTGGAGATCAGGTAGCAGGCGCCTTCCGCAACCAGCAGCGCGGCAACCGCGAGGCCGAGCGTGCGCAGGTCGAAGCCGGATTCCTGCTTGGCCAGCCAGCTGCCGCCCAGCCACAGCGCGCCGTAGGACGGCACCAGGAACCAGTAGGCCGCCGATACGCAGTAATGGTTCCAGAAGTCGATGCCCTGGCCGCTGATGACGAAGTAGTCCACCAGCACCGCTTCGGCCATCAGCAGCGGAAAGGCCCAGCGGCCCTGTCCGCGCAGCCAGAAACCGGCGAGGAAGAACACGCCCCAGGACGCGTCCCACAGCGCATGGTGCAGCAGCGAGGGATGGAAGCGGGTGAAGCCCATCACCAGGGCCAGGGCCAGAAGGATGGCCAGGCGTCGGGCCGTTGTCGTTGCCATGTGTACTCCGTGCAGCTCGCGGGATTCAGACACACAGTTTAGCCCAAGACCCCGCTTGCGATCCCTGCAACGTGCCCAGGCCCTCATCCATCAACGGGGCCACCCGTGGGCCGCCAGCCGGACGGGCTGCAGTCGGCGCGACGCGATGGCGCGTATCATGCCGCCCATGAATCCCTCCGCATTCCCTGCCGTCGGCAGCGTGCTGATCGTGGGCGGCGGCCTGGTCGGTGCCAGCCTCGCCATCGCGCTGGACGCTGCCGGCATCGCCGCCACCCTGGTCGAAGCCGCCGCGCCGCGCATCGACGCCCAACCCAGCTACGACGAGCGCAACCTCGCGCTGGCCCGGGCCACCGTCAACGGACTGGCTGCGATCGGCGTGTGGCCGCATGCAGCGGCGCAGGCCACGCCGATCCGGCATATCCACGTCAGTCGCGCCGGCGAGTTCGGCAGCGCGCGCATCGATGCGGCGAAACATGGCGTCGACGCGCTGGGCTGGACCTTGCCCGCCCGCGAACTGGGCGCGGCCCTGCTGCGCCGGCTGGAAGCCTGCACGCGTTTGACCCGGCTCGCGCCCGCCCGGCTGGAAGCGCTGGAACGGCTGCCCGAGGGCTGGCGCGCGCGCGTCCGCACGGAGGAGGGCGAGCGCACGGTCGACGCCACGCTGCTGGTGGGCGCCGACGGCACCGAATCCTTGGTGCGCACACGCCTCGGCATCGAGGCCGAACGCTACGACTACGAGCAGACCCTGTTCGTTGCCACCGTCAAGCCCGAGCGCGCGCATGCGAACCGCGCCTTCGAGCGCTTTTCGGACCAGGGTCCGGTGGCCTTGCTGCCGCTGGCGCAGGGGCGCTGCGGGCTGGTGCTCACCGCGCCCACCGAACACGCCGATGCGGTGGCGGCGATGGACGACGATGCCTTCATCGCACTGGCGCAGCAGCGCTTCGGCTGGCGACTGGGTCGTCTCGGCCGGCCCGGCCGACGCCATCCGTATGCGATCAGGCGCGTCGCCGCGCGGCAACTCGTCGGCCCGCGCGCGGTGCTGGTCGGCAATGCGGCGCAGACCGTGCATCCGATCGGTGCGCAAGGCTTTAACCTCGGCCTGCGCGACGCGCTGACCCTGGCCGAGCTGGTGGCCGTGGCGGAGGATCCGGGCGCACCTGGACTGCTTGAGCACTACGCCGCGCGGCGCGCGCCCGACCGCGAGGGCACCATGGCGATGAGCCACGGCCTGGTGCGCCTGGCCTGCCTCGAGCAGCCGTTGCTCGCGCCGCTGCGTTCGCTGGCGCTGCTTGCCCACGACCGCCTGGCCCCGTTGCAGGAACGCCTGGCCCGGCACGGCATGGGCTTCCGTGGCGAGCCGCCGCGCGCGGTGCTGGAGCGCCTGCCATGAATACCGTTGCCGAACGCCGCCGCGCGCCCGCGCTCGACATCGCCGTGGTCGGCGGCGGCATGGTGGGCGCCGCCGCCGCGCTGGCCATGGCGAAAGCCGGTTTCGCCACCGCCCTGCTGGAGTCGCGTGCGCCGCAGCCGTGGAGTGCGGCCGACGAAGTCGATCTGCGCGTGGTTGGGCTGGCGCCATCGTCCATCGCATTGCTGGATGAGCTGGGCGTCTGGACGTCCATTCGCGATGCGCGCTCCGGCCCCTATGCGCACATGCACGTATGGGATGGCGAAAGCGGCGCGGCCATCGACTTCGATGCCGCGGCCGAAGGCCGCGACCTGCTCGGCCACATCGTCGAGAACAACCTGGTGCAGTGGACGCTGTGGCAGGCGCTGGAAGTCGCCGGCGTGCGGCGCCTGTGCCCGGCCGAAGTGCGTGGCATCGATTCGCGCGAGGACCGGGTGACGCTGCAGCTGGCGGATGGCGAGAACCTGTCCGCACGCCTGGTGGTGGCGGCCGACGGCGCGGCCTCGCCGCTGCGTGGCATGGCCGGCATCGCCACGCGCGGCCGCGACTACGCGCAGCGCGCGGTGGTGGCGCACGTGGTTACCGAGCGGGCGCACGAGCGCACGGCGTGGCAGCGCTTCCTGCCCGCCGGCCCGCTGGCCCTGTTGCCCCTGGCGGACGGGCGAAGCTCGATCGTCTGGTCGCTGCCCGACGACGAGGCGCAGCGCGTGCTGGCGCTGGACGATGCTGCCTTCATG
>JAJZGE010000293.1 GCA_021798675.1 Pseudomonadota bacterium
TGCGGCGTTCGCCCATGACGATGCTCCAATGGATGGAATGCCGCCAAGATGCGCGCGCGGCGCGCGATATCCAAGCGCCGCGGCAGGAACGGATTGTTTCGCTTTAGGCGACGAAACCCGGGTCAGTGCACCCAATGCCCGCTGCGATGGCGCGGCGCCGAGCCTTCGTGGACTTCCGGATCGCTGTGCCGCTGCACCATGGCTTCCAGTTCGCCCTCGGTGGCCGGCTTGGCCTGCCAGTACTGGCCGACGGCGTCGAGTACCGCGGGGATCTGCGCGAGGCAGTCGTCGTATTCGTCGTCGCTGAGCTTCTCGAACTCGGCCTCGGCGCTGAGCACGCCGTCGTCCACCGCCAACGCCATCACCGGGCCGAGCAGCTCCATCAGCTGCGGATCGTCGGCGAGGCGGCCTTCCCACAGCGCGGCGCGCAGGTCGATGCCCCGGCTGAAGCCCTCGCACCAGCCGGCGGCGGAGAGCGCGGGGCCGGAATCGGTGTCGATCTCGCCGAGGATGGGCTCGTAGGCGTCCACGTCGAGTTCGGCGCTGATCGAGTCGTTCAGCTTGGCCAGGAGCTCCAGCACGCGGTTGCCCTCCGCCTCGTCGGCGAACGGTTCGTGCAGCACCTCGGGCAACCATTCGTCGGGCAGCACCTGCAGCGGCCCCACCGCCAGTGCGCTGAGCAACCCATGCACGCCATCCAGCAGCAGGCGTCCGTCGCCTTCCTGTGCATGGGCGCGCAGGTAGCGATCCAGTTCGTCGAGTTCCTCGTCGGTGAGCGAACTCGGCCAGTCGGTCTTGCTTGTGCTCATCAGGTATCCAGTTCCAGCATCACCGGCGTGTGGTCGGAGGGGCGTTCCCAACGGCGCGGTTCGCGATCGATGGACGCGCCGACCGCAGCAGGTTTCAGGGCCTCGCCGAGCAGGATCAGGTCGATGCGCAAGCCCATGTTGCGCCGGAACGCGGCCTGTCGGTAGTCCCACCAGCTGAAGTGCCCGCCTTCCGGCTGGAACAGCCGGAAGCTGTCGTGCAGGCCAAGCTCGGTGATCGCCTTGAGCGCGGCGCGTTCGGGTGGCGAGCAGAGGATGTCCTCGCCCCAGGCGACCGGATCGTGCACGTCGCGGTCGTCCGGCGCGATGTTGAAATCGCCCAGCACCACCAGCCTCGGGTGACGCTCGATCTCGCCGGCGAGGAACTCCCGCACGCGCTCCAGCCAGTGCAGCTTGTAGGCGTATTTCTCGTCGCCCACCGCCTTGCCGTTGACCACGTAGAGGTCGACGATGCGCAGGCCGCCCACGCTGGCAGCCAGGATGCGCCGCTGCGGGTCGTCCAGCCCGGGGATGTCGGTGACCGTGTCGGCGAAATCGCCCAGCGTCTCGCGGGCCAGGATCGCCACCCCGTTGTAGGTCTTCTGCCCGGAAAACACCGTGCGGTAACCCGCCGCGGCGAGCTCGGCGGCGGGGAACTTGGCGTCCTCCAGCTTGGTTTCCTGCAGCGCCACGATGTCCGGCGTTGCATCCGCCAGCCACTGCAGAAGCTGCGGCAGGCGCACCTTCAGCGAGTTCACGTTCCACGAAGCGATCTTCATCCGGGCATTGTACGGGATGCTTTCCGGCTGAACCGGTGAAGGCCCGGGCCGTCGCCGCGGTCGTTTTCCATGTATGCTCGCTGCGGCAAGAGCCGGGGAGGACTCGGATTTCCTGCTCCATGTTGCGGCCAGCGCGTTCGCCCCGGCCGCGATTCATTCATGTTTCAAAGGTATGTGTCATGTCGGAACGTCAGAGCGGTACGGTCAAGTGGTTCAACGACGCCAAGGGCTTCGGCTTCATCACGCCGGAAAGCGGTGAAGACCTGTTCGTGCATTTCCGCGCGATCCAGGGCAACGGCTTCAAGTCGCTGCAGGAAGGCGAGCGCGTCACTTTCGTCGTCACCAAGGGCCCGAAGGGCCTGCAGGCCGAGGAAGTGCAGAAGGCCTGAGCCTTCGGCACTCCGCCGCCTGGGGAAGCCCGCCGCGAGGCGGGCTTTTTCTTTGCTTTGCTTTTGCGATCGTCCTTGATCGCGAGAATCAAACGAGCGGCCATCCGTAGCCGCACTCTGTCAGCACGGCCTGGCGATCATCCCCGACCAGGGCAATCAAGCGGACGGCCGTCTCCATGGCCGCACTACTGGCTTCAGTCCAGCAACCCGTGGCTGCGCAACAGCGCCTCCGGCTCGGGCTTGCGGCCGCGGAAGGCGACGAAGCTTTCCAGCGCAGGGCGGCTGGCGCCCACCGCGAGCACCTCGCGGCGGAAGCGTGCGCCGGTGTCGGGATCGATCACGCTGCCGCCCCGCTTCGCCGCGTCCTCGAACGCGCCGAACGCGTCGGCGCTGAGCAGTTCGGCCCACAGGTAGCTGTAGTAGCCCGCCGCGTAGCCGCCCGCGAAGACGTGCGAGAACGCATGCGGAAAGCGCTGCCAGGCCGGCGGATGCAGCACCGCCACCTGCTTGCGCGCCTGCTCCAGCACGGCCAGCGCGCGCGCGCCCTCGGCGGGGTCGTAGCCGAGGTGCAGGCTGAAGTCGAACAGCGCGAATTCGAGCTGGCGCACCAGGAACAGGCCGGCGTGGAAATGCCGCGCGGCGAGCATGCGCTGGAACAGCTCCTCCGGCAGCTTCGCGCCGGTCTGCCAGTGGCGCGCGAACAGGTCCAGCGCCTCGCGGTTCCAACCGAAGTTCTCCATGAACTGGCTGGGCAGCTCCACCGCGTCCCACTCCACGCCGTCGATGCCGCCGATCGAGGGCAGCGCGATCTCGGTGAGCAGGTGATGCAGGCCGTGGCCAAACTCGTGGAACAGCGTGAGCACGTCGTCGTGCGTCAGCAGCGCGGGCCGGCCCTCGGTGGGCGGCGCGAAGTTGCAGGTGAGGAAGGCCACCGGCAACTGCTTCGCCTCGCCGTCATCGAAGCGCGCGCGGCACACGTCCATCCATGCACCGCCACGCTTGCCATTGCGCGCGTAGAGGTCGACGTAGGCACCGGCGAAAACGCGACCGTCGGCATCCATCACGTCGTAGTAGCGCACGTCGGAGTGCCATACATCGACGCCGTCGCGGGCGGCGAGCGTGATGCCGTAGAGCTTGCGCACGATCGCCCATAGCCCGTCGATCACCGCGGGCAGCGGGAAGTACGGCTTGAGCTGCTCCTCGTCCAGCGCATAGTTCTTCTGGCGCAGCTTTTCGGAGGCATAGCCCACGTCCCAGGATTCGAGGTTGTCGAGCTTGAGCTCGTCGTGCGCGAACTGGCGCAGCGTGGCCAGCTCGCGCTGAGCCACCGGTTTCGCACGCGTGGCGAGGTCGTGCAGGAACTCCATCACTTCGGCGGGCGAACCGGCCATCTTGGTGGCCAGCGATTCCTCCGCCGCATTGGCGAAGCCGAGCAACTGCGCCGCCTCATGGCGCAGCGCCATGATCTGCTCGATGCGCGCGGAGTTGTCGTACCTGCCGGCATGCGGACCCTGGTCGGAGGCACGCGTCTGGTAGGCCCAGTACACGCGCTCGCGCAGGCCACGGTTGTCGGCATAGGTGAGCACCGCCTGCACGCTGGGCTGCTTGAGCGTGACCAGGTAGCCGTCCAGGTCCTGGTCCTTGGCGTACTGGCGCAGCACGGCCAAGCCGGATTCCGGGATGCCGGCGAGGTCGCGCTCGTCGGTGACGTGCTCGTGCCAGGCGTCGGTGGCGTCCAGCACCGCGTTGGAGAACTCGGTGGAAAGCCTGGACAACTCCACGCCGATCTCGCGGAAGCGGGTACGCGCGGGTTCCTCCAGCGACACACCGGAAAGCTTGAAGTCGCGCAGCGCGTGCTCGACCAGCGCGCGCCCGGGCCGCGACAGCGCGGCGAAGTCCGGCGCATCGGCCACCGCCTGCACGGCGGCATAGAGATCGCGGTTCTGGCCCTGCGCGATGGCGTGCTCGGTGAGCTTTTCCTCGGCCGGGCCATAGGCTTCGCGCAGTGCGGAGCTGTCGGCGACCGCATGCAGGTGCGACACCGGCGCCCAGGCGCGGGCGAGGCGCTGGCCCTGGCGTTCCTGCGCCAGCATCACGTGCGCGAAATCGCGCGGCGCAGCGGGGGCGGTGAGCGCGGCGATCGCCGTATCGTCATCGGCGAGGATGGCATCGATGGCCGGC
>JAJZGE010000294.1 GCA_021798675.1 Pseudomonadota bacterium
CAGTACACCCGGGAAGAGTGGCCGGAGAAGGTCGCCGACGATGCCGCGCTGCGCGCTGCCGTCCGGCGTACGCCACCCGCCGGATCGCCCGGCAACGAGGACCGCTACGGCGGACGTCTGGACGTCCGTCTGCAGGCGACCGGCTGGTTCCACACGCAGAAGGCCAAGGGTCGCTGGTGGCTGGTCACGCCGGAGGGCCACGGCTTCTTTTCGCTGGGCGTGAACACCGTGAAGGCCGACGACACCCGCACCTACGTGCAGGGCCGCGCGTACATGTTCCGCGACCTGCCGCCGGACCGCGGGGCGTGGGCGGCGTTCTACGGCACCGGTGACAACCGCAACGCGCAGCAGGGCGCGGGCGCGGGCCGTTGCTGCGACCATGGGCAGTGGTTCGACTTCTACGCCGCCAACCTGTACCGGGTGGATGGCTCGGACTGGCTGGCCGCGTGGCGCAAGCGCACCCTGGCGCGGCTGCAGGCGTGGGGCTTCAACACCATCGCCAACTGGAGCGACCCTGCGCTGGGCGCGCTGCACAAGCTGCCGTACACGCGCGAGCTGGATATCCGCGGCGATTTCGGCACCGTCGCCACCGGCTACGACTGGTGGGGCCGCATGCCTGATCCGTTCGACCCGCGTTTCGCGCCGGCGGCGGATGCGGCAGCGGCACGGGCCGCGCGTGGCGTGCGCGACGATCCGTGGTTGCTGGGCTATTTCGCCGACAACGAGTTGTCGTGGTCCGCCTACGGCCCGGAAGGTCGCTGGGCGCTCGCCATGGGCACCCTGCACGGCGCGGCGCGCAGTGCGGCCAAGCAGGCCTTCATCGCCGACCTGAAGAAAAAATACGGTACCCCGGACAAGCTCGCGGCGGCCTGGGGCATCACGCTGGCCTCGTGGGATGCGCTGGACGCCACCAACTTCCCCGCGCCCGCGCCGAGCGCAGCGCACCCAGCCATCGCCGCCGACTACAGCGCCTGGTTGACCCGGTATGCGAGCCGGTTCTTCCGCACCGTGGCCGAGGCGATCCATCGCCACGATCCACACCATCTCTACCTGGGCAGCCGCTTCGCGGTGAAGACGCCCGAGGCCGTCGCGGCGTGCGCCAGGTACTGCGACGTGGTGAGCTTCAATATCTACGCCGACGTGCCGCAGCACGGCTTCGACGCGGCAGCGATGCGCAAGCTGGACAAGCCGGTGCTGATTTCCGAGTTCCACTTCGGGTCCGATGACCGCGGCCCGTTCGGCAAGGGCGTGGTGTCGGTGGCGAGCGAGGCGCAACGCGGCCAAGCCTACGCACGCTACCTGCAGGCGGCGGCGGGCGATCCGGAGATCGTCGGCACGCACTGGTTTGAATACGTGGATGAGCCGGTGACCGGCCGCCTGCTGGATGGCGAGAACGGGCACTTCAGTCTGGTCGGCATCACCGACATCCCGTTTGCGGGCTTCGTCGAGGCGGTACGCAAGGCCAACGCGCAGGTGCAGGCCGGGTTGTGACGCCATGACTGCGCGCGCGATTCGTGTTTGTCGGAGTCGTCCATGTGCCTGATCGCCTTCGCCTGGCAGTCGCACCCGCGCTGGCGGCTGGTGCTGGCGGGCAATCGCGACGAATTCCACGCGCGGCCCAGCGCCGCGCTGGCGCGCTGGAGCGATCGGCCCATCGTCGGCGGGCGCGACCTCGAAGCCGGCGGCACGTGGCTGGGCGCGACCGATGCGGGGCGCTGCTGCGTGGTCACCAACGTGCGCGATCCGAGCGATCCGCATATTGGCGCCTCGCGCGGGCTGCTCGCCACCGACTACCTCGCGGGCGACGCGGATGCCGCGACGCATGCGCAGGCGCTGCTGGCCAACGCGGCCGGCTATCGCCCGTTCAACCTGCTCACCTTCGATGCGCAGGCCGCGTTCTATCTCGGCAACCGTCCCGAACCGCGCGCCGAGGCGGTGACGCCCGGCGTGCACGGCCTGTCGAATGCCGACTTCAACACGCCGTGGCCGAAGACGCGTGCGCTGATGGCGCGCCTCGAAGCATGGCTGGACCAAGGCGACAGCGAGGATTTCGCGCCGCTGTTCGAAGCGCTCGCCGATGAGCGGCAGGCGCCGGATGCCGAGCTGCCCGATACCGGCATCGGCCTGCCGCGCGAGCGCTGGCTGTCCTCGGCCTTCATCCGTGGCAGCGAGTACGGCACCCGTGCCAGCACCTTGGTGGCGATCGCCCGCGATGGCCGCGGTGTGATCGTGGAGCGTCGCTTCGGTCCCGAGGGCCGCATCCTCGGCGAGAGCCGACTGCCGATCGGTGCGCCGGCCGCTACGGCCTGACGCAGTGCACCTACGCGGCGGTGCGCAGCAGGCCGCCTGATTCCGGGCGACATCGCGGCTAGCGTCGACGGCACCCTCCGCAGTGGATGCGTCGCATGCGCACGGTTTGCCTGTTGTCGATATGGTTCGCGTGGGCTGTCGCCGCGCAGGCCGCCGACTGTCCGGACTGGCCGCCGGCGCGAGCCCGGCAGGAACTCGCCGCGCTGCGCGCACGGCTCGACGGCTGGAACCACGCCTATCGCATCGAAGGGCGCTCGCCGGTGAGCGACGCCGTCTACGACCAGGCCGAGCAGCGCCTCGCGGCCTGGCGGCAATGCTTTCCCGCGCAGGCGCCCGCGCCGCTGGCGCATCTGGCCGATGCCGGCGGGCGCGTGCGCAACCCCGTCGCGCAGACCGGCTTGGCCAAGCTGCCGGATGCCGCCGCTGTCGCGGCGTGGATGCAGGCGCGCGGCAACCGCGACCTGTGGGTGCAGCCCAAGGCGGATGGCGTGGCGGTGACCCTGCTGTACGTGGATGGCCGCCTGCGCCAGGCCAGTAGTCGCGGCGACGGCCTGCACGGTTCCAACTGGACCGCGCTGGCGCAGGCCATCGACGCGATCCCCAAGCGCCTGCCGCAGGCGCCGGCGCGCGTGGTGCTGCAGGGCGAACTGGTGTGGCGGCTGCCCGGACACGTGCAGGCCGCCGACGGCGGCGTCAACGCACGCGCGGCGGTGGCCGGGGCGCTGGCGCGCAACACGCTGGATGCCGCCACGGCCGCACGGATCGGCCTGTTCGTGTGGGACTGGCCCAGCGGCCCGCCGGCCATGCCGGCGCGGTTGGCCGGCCTCGCGGCGATGGGCTTCGCCGATAGCGCGGCGCTTGTCCAGCCGGTGGCGAGCCTCGACGCGGTGAAGCATTGGCGCGAGCAGTGGTATCGCCACGCCTTGCCGTTCGCCGCCGACGGCACCGTGTTGCGCCAGGGCCACCGACCGCCGGCCGACACCTGGCAGGCCAGTCCGCCGGACTGGGCGGTAGCGTGGAAGTATCCGGCCGCCTCCGCCCTCGCCGAAGTGCGTGCGGTGAACTTCACCATCGGCCGCAGCGGACGTATCACGCCGATGCTGGAGCTGGCGCCGGTGCAGCTGGATGACCATCGCGTGCAGCGCGTCAGCGTGGGCTCGCTGAAGCATTGGCGGGAACTCGACATCCGCCCCGGCGACCAGGTCGAGGTGGCGCTGGCCGGGCTGACCATTCCGCGCCTGCAGTCGGTGGCCTGGCGCGCGACACAGCGGGCTGCGGTGGATGTGCCCAATCCGGCGCGCTACGGCCCGCTCAGCTGCTGGCAATCCGCGCCGGGCTGCGAGCAGCAGTTCCTGGCGCGGCTGACCTGGCTGGGCGGTCGGCAGGGCCTGCGCCTGGCGGGCGTCAGCGCAGGCACCTGGCAGGCGCTGGCGGATGCTGGCCTGCTCCATGGCCCGCTGGACTGGATGGCGCTCGCGCCGGAGCAGCTCGCCACGGTGCCGGGTTGGGACGCGAACCGTGCCGCGGCACTCGCGCGGGTTTTCGCCGATGCACACGGCCGGCCCTTCGGTGACTGGCTGCGTGCGCTGGGTGCGCCGGGCGACGCGGCTGGTGCGGGCGAGGATTGGGCCGCGCTCACGGTACTGGGTGAAGGCGGCTGGCGCAGGCGAGGCGTGGGTGCGGCGCGTGCCCGGCAACTTGCCGCTTTCTTCGCCAACCCCGAGGTGCGCTCGCTGGCCGCCCAACTGCACCTGGCGGGCGTGCAGGGCTTCTGAGCGGGGCGCTCAGCCGCCGAATTCGCCGTCGACGTAGAACCAGCGGCCCGCCTCGCGTACGAAGCGG
>JAJZGE010000295.1 GCA_021798675.1 Pseudomonadota bacterium
GGATGCGGCAGCCGCGGGCGGCGCCTCGCTGGCCGGCAGCGGCGCGCCGCCCAGTGCCTTGAACAGCGCCACGTAGGCCAGGCTGTGGGCGGCGCGGGCGTCGGCCAGTTCGATCGCGGCCTGGTCGGCGGCGAGCTGGCTTTGCACGCGATCCAGCGGGCTGCCCAGCTGCAGGTCGATACGGGTCTGGACGGCCCGGTCGGAGCGCTGCAGCGCCTGCCAGGCGAGCCGGCTGTGCTGTTCGCGCTGCTGCTGCTGATCGAGGCTGCCGAGCGCGGTTTCCACCTCGGCCACGCCGCGCAGCACCGCCTGCCGGTAGGCCAGCACGCTGGCCTTGAGCTGATGATCCTTCTCGTGTTCCGCGGCCAGCCGCATGCCCCAGTCAAACAGCGGGATGTCCAGGATCGGGCCGGCCGTCAACAGACCGTTGGAGACGGTGCGCTTGCGATTGTTGTTGAGATCGGTCGCCCACACCAGCGACGCGCCCAGCCCCACGCTGGGGTAAAGGTTGGCGTGTGCCAGCGCCAGCTCGCCGGCGCTGCTCAGCACATCGGCCTCGGCGCGGGCGATCTCCGGCCGCGTGCGCAGCAACTCGGCGGGGGTGCCGTCGAGTTGCCAGTCGCCCAGTTCGGGCGCCTTGCCGGGCTGCAGCCAGGCCGGGTCGGGGTGGTTCTGGCCCAGCAGCACGGCCAGCTGCTGCGCGCTGGCATTGATCGCCTGGCGCGGCGCCGCCAGCGCCGCCTCGGACTGGGCGAAGGCGGCCTGGGCCTGATCCACCGCGGCCGGTGCGATCAGCTGCAGACGTTCGCGCACCTGCAGCAGCTGCCAGTCCCGCTGGCGGGCGCGGCTGATCTGCTTCAGCAGGTGTTCCTGCTGTTGCGCGGTGCGCAGGTTGATCCACTCGCGCACCACCTCGGCCACCAGCGAGACGCGCGCCGCGCGCAGGTCGGCGACGCTGGCATCCAGCGCACCCTGCGATTCGCGCCGGGTACCCTCGGCGCGACCGAACACCCCCAGCTCCCAGGTCGAATCGAAGCCGGCGACAAAGAACGAGGCGCTGGCATCCGGATCGATCGCCTGGTTGGTGTTGAAATCGAGCTTGGGCCGATAGCGCCCCTGCGCGTGGCGCTGCATCGCACGCACGCCGCGCAGCCGCTCGACTGCCTGCGCCACGTCGAGATTGTTGGCGAGCGCGCGGTCGACCAGCGCGTCGAGCTGCGGGTCATCGAAAGCGTGCCACCAGCCGTGCAGGTCGGTGGGCTTGGCCGGGTCGGAGGCAATCGCGTGCTGCCATTGCGCAGGCAGCGGCGGCTTGAGCCGGGGCAGCGGCGCCGCGCAGCCGGCGAGCGCGCCGAGCAGCAGGCCGAGCAGGCCGCCAAGCCGCAGGCTGCCGAAGGCTGTTTTGCTCACAGTGCGGAATGTCACGATCTGCATCTTTCCAGGTCGATGACCGGGCGCTGCAGCGCCGGGCGGGTAGCGGTGACGCTTGCCGCGGCGCTTGGCCACGGCGGGATCGTCGATGGGGTGCGGGATGAACGGGCGCAGACGGAAGAACTCATCCATACAAGCGTACATGCAGCGTGTGCGGCTGTCGTGACGGAATGCCTCATGTGATCTGTGTTCCCGTCGTTGGTGCCGCCGGGAAGCGCACCTCCACGCACAGGCCGCGCACCTCGCCGAGCTGGTAGATCACTTCGGCGTGATGGCGTTCGGCGATCCGCTGCACGATCGCCAGCCCCAGCCCGCTGCCGTCCTCGCTGCTGCCGGGGGCGCGGAAAAAGCGCTCGCTCAGCCGCGGCAGCAGGGCCGGCGGCACGCCCGGGCCGTCGTCTTCCACGCTCAGGCTGACGCGGCCATCGGCGTACGGCTGCAGGGTCACGGTGACGCTGCTGCCGCGGCCGGCGTAGCGGATGCTGTTGTCGATCAGGTTGTCCAGCAGATCGTGCACGCAGGCGGCGTCGCCGATGATGCGCAGCGGCTGCCGCGGCCCCTGGTAGCCGAGATCCACGCCGGCGACCAGCGCCTCATGCACGCGCAGCGAAACCGCCTCCGGAATCAGCCGGCTCAGATCCAGCAGGCTGCGCTCCACTGCATCCACCGGCGCCGCCTGGGCGCGCGTCAGCGCCAGCAGCTGCGACGAGGTGCGCGCGGCGCGCTGGGTCAGCCGGTGGATGTGCGCCAGTGCGTCGGCCACGGTTTCCGGGCGTGGATCGGCCAGCGCACGCTCGACGTGCAGGCTCAGTCCGGCCAGCGGCGTGCGCAGCTGGTGCGCAGCGTCGGCAATGAAGCGGTCGTGCAGCGCCAGCATGCTGCGCAGGCGACCGAACAGCGCGTCGATGGTGCGCGTCAGCGGCAGGATTTCCTGCGGCACGTCGTCGCGGCCGATCGGCGTCAGCTCGTGCGAGCGGGCGGCCAGCCGGGCGGTCAGGGGATCGAGCACACGCAGCCCGTGATTGACCCCGAACCACACCAGCGACAGCACGCATATCAGCAGCAGCGTCTGCATCACGGTGGCCAGCAGCAGGATCTCGCGCGCCTGCTGCCGGCGGTCGCGCAGGGTATCGGCGACGGTGATGATCAGGCTGTCGCCGGGATCGCGCTGCGACCGTATGTGGATGGCGGCTGCGCGCAGCGGGTGCTTGCCCAACCGGGTGTCGTACAGCATCGGCGCCACATTCAGCGGTGGTGCGCCGACCGGCTGCGGCAGCTGCGGATTGCCGGCGAGCAGACCGTGCTTGCTGCTGCGCACGCTGAAATAGCTGTGGCCGTTCGGGTCGTATTCGAGCAGGAAGCGCGCCTGTGGCGTCAGCTCGCTGCCGAGCTGCTGGTTGCCCATCATCTTGGCCAGCGTCAGCGCGTCGTCGCTGAGGTCGCGGTCGTGCACGCGGTTGGCGTAGCTCAGCGCCACGCCGTAGGTCAACCCGGCATCCAGCACCAGCAGCACGGCCATCGGAATCAGCAGGAAAACCAGCAGTCGCCGGCGCAGGCTGGGACGCAGGCCGCTCATGCCGGATCGCCGGCGGAATCCTCGGCGGAGGGTTCGGCCTCTTCCAGCAGGTAGCCCAGGCCGCGGATCGTGCGCACGCCGGTGCCGCTGCCGCGCAGCTTGCGCCGCAGCCGGTGGATCGCGATGTCCAGCCCGTTGTCGGTCAATTCCTGGTCCCAGTCGCACAGTGCCTCGATCAGCTGTGGCCGGCTGGTGACCCGGTCGGCGCGCAGTGCAAGTGCCTCCAACAGACCGAATTCACGTGCCGTGAGTTCCAGCGGCGTCTGCTCGATCCACACGCGATGGCCGGGCAGATCCAGCCGCAGCCGGCCCAGCTGCAGCTCCGGCATGCCCTGGCTGTTGGCACGCCGCAGCAGCGCACGCACGCGGGCCTCGAATTCGGACAGTGCAAATGGCTTCACCAGATAGTCGTCGGCGCCCAGGTCGAGCACGCGCACGCGCTCGGGCAGGCCGTCGCGGGCGGTCACCACCAGCACCGGCAGGCCGCCGCCGCGGCTGCGCAGGCGGCGCAGCACCTCGCTGCCGTCCAGTCCGGGCAGGCCCAGATCCAGCACCAGCAGGTCGTAGTTGTGATCGTGCAGTGCATTGTCGGCGAGGCTGCCGCTGGCGACGTGGTCTACCGCATGGCCGCCGTGACGCAGCGACGCACAAATACCTTCGGCGATGGAAGGATCGTCCTCGGCCAGCAGGATGCGCATGGGGGTTCCGGTCGACGGGGGCAGGGTCGCAGTTTAGCGGTTCGGTGACGGAACGCGGCCTGATCGGGGCCGGCCCGCCGGCGTCCACCGACTCAGGCCCAGGCCTGCCGGCGCTCGCGATGCGGCGGATAGTAGGCAAACACGTGGTTGTGGCTGCCGTAGAAATCCATGTCCTCGATATGTTCGCCACCGAGCCGTTCGGCGACCCGGTCGGACGCCTCGTTGCCGATCCGCACCAGGCTGATCACGCGCGGCGCGTGCAGCTGGCTCCAGGCAAAATCGAGCACCGCGGCGCCCGCCTCGGTGGCGTAGCCGTGGTGCCGGTGGCCGGGCTTGAGCATCCAGCCCAGCTCCAGATCCGGCCAGCCCTCGGGGTACATCAGGCCGGCGCGGCCGATGAACTCGCCGCTGGCCTTCAGCTCCAGCGCCCACATGCCGCAGCCG
>JAJZGE010000296.1 GCA_021798675.1 Pseudomonadota bacterium
TCGCCGCGATCAGCAAGGCGCGACGGACCATCAGCTCGAGCTCGGCGAGTTGCTGCCGGCAGGCGCGCCACGCAGCACGGCGCCGGTGGTCGGATCCAGGAACAGCGGCGGGTTCAGACGGCCTCCAAAGCCATGGTCGTGCCAGCGATGGTCATGCCCGTGGTGGTCGTGCCAGCGATGGTCGTCGCCATCGTGGTCGCCGGCGAACTTGAACATGTCCATGATGCTGCCGGTGGTGGCGTCGAAGGAGCCTCCGCCCAGGCGCTCGCCATGCAGCCAGTTGTCCTCGATGAAACGGGTCACCGAGGCCAGCGAGATGCGCGTGTGGCTCACGTAGTTGGTCTTCGCCCACGGCGAGATCACCATCAGCGGAATGCGCGTGCCGGGGCCGCAGCGACCGTTGACCGGCTTGCCCTTCAGGCCGGGCATCGGCGTGCCGCTGCCGCACACGCCGGCGCCGTCGAGCTGGTCGGCCTGCGCGTCGAAGGACGGGTTGGTCGGCGTGGCGAAGGCATGGTCGTACCAGCCGTCCGAATCGTCATAGGTGACGATCACCGCGGTGTCCTTCCATTGCGGCTGCTGCTGCAGGAAGTTGACCACCTTGGTCACGAAGGCCTGCTCGTCCAGCGGATCGGAGTAACCGGCATGCGCGTCCTGGAAGGCCGGGGCCTTCAGGAAGCTGACCGCCGGGAAGTTGCCCGCCTTGACCGCCGCGAAGAAGTCGTTCAGGCCGTACTCGTGGTTGGCCGGATCGGGCGTGCGCGTGCCCGGCTCGTCGGTATGGCCGATGGCCCGCAGCGACGACGGACGCGCGTGGGTCGGGTTGGCCGTGGACGGGAAGTACTGGAACCAGTTGTGGTGCGGGATGTAGTCGGCCGTCGTTCCGGTGTAGCTCGAGGTCGAGCTGCGCTTGCAGCCGGTGGTGCCGTTGGTGTTGACCGTGCTCAGGTTGAAGCCGCCCATGAAGCCGCCCCAGGAGATGTCGCGAGCGTTGAGCAGGTCGCCGATGTTGCGGCCCTGCATCAGGATCTGGTCGGTGGGGCTGGAGCACACGTCGTAGGCGGGATCGACGTCGCTGATCAGCGCGTAGCCGCCGGCGCCGTCCTGGATGTAGTAGGAGCCCGCCGCCAGCGTGAACGGCTGCTTGGTGGTCTTCACCAGGGTCACGCCGTCGGTCTGGCCCGAGACGACTTCCAGCGCGCCCGGGGTGGACGGGCCGTAGGTGTCGGTGTAGGCGTCGTCGCTCATCGCGAAGTGCTGGGCGTAGTTCCACAGCGCCGTCACGGTGTTGCCGTCGTAGTAGCCCATGACCTGCCCGTTGGTGCCGAAGGCTCCCACAGCGCCCGTGGTGCCGCGGCCGGTGTACTTGGGAAACAGGTCGGCCTTGCCGCCGTCGTAGGCGAACTGCTCGGGCGTGTAGGCGTGGTTCTGGTCGGCGGTCGCGGCCTGGCTGGGGTCGAGCCGGAAGGGGTTGGCCGCGCCGCTGCCGTTGGCGGTGTTGGTGTCGTTGGGGTTGTCGGTGAGCAGCGCGCCGCTCAGGCCGTTGACCGGGGGGGTTCCGCGGCGCGCGTGGAAGGCCGTCTCGCCGCTCGGGTTCGTCGCCTGCGGATAGGTGGCGAAGTAGTGGTCGAAGGAAACGTTCTCGTTGAACAGCACCACGATGTGCTTGATCGGCGTGGCCGTCGGATAGGCCTCGGCGCGCAGGCCGAAGTGGTGATGGTCGTGGTCGTGGTCGTGGTCGTAGCCGTGGAACGGCGAGGCGCTGGCCGTGGAGGCGGAGGCGCCGACCGCGATCGCGGCAGCGATCACGGACGTGGCGAGCAAGGTCTTGCGCAACATGTGGAGGGCTCCCTGAAGCGAAACGAGGCAAGGAATCTCGCCGGCGGCCTTGTGCATCCGGGCCACCGGGCGAGGGCCGGGGCGATTGTTCGGGGACAACATGCAAGGCTCGTGACAACGAGGCATTCGTCACCTCCCGTTTCGTTTGTTGCATTTCGCCTCGTTCGCCGGGGCCGCCGGCCGGTCTCGCCCGGCAGCCCACAGGGGAATCCGCTAGATTTTGGCCCATGACTTCATCGACCCCACGCATCACCGTCGTAGGCGCCGGATCGGTCGGCAGCTATTTCGGCGCCATGCTCGCCCGGGCGGGCCATTCGGTCACGCTGATCGGGCGTCCGGACCACGTGCGAGCCATCGAGGCCTCCGGGCTGAAGGTGTACCGATCCGACGCGGAATTCACCCTGAGGATTCCCGCCAGCACCGAGCTCGACGCGGTACGTGGCGCCGACCTGGTGCTGCTGTGCGTGAAGTCCCGCGACACCGAGGAACTCGCGCGGCGCATGGCTCCGCTGCTCGCGCCCGGCGCCGTGGTGATGAGCCTGCAGAACGGCGTGGAGAACCCGGCGGCGATCGCCCGCCACGTGCGCCAGCCGGTGGTGCCCACCGCGGTCTACGTGGCCACGGCGATGCCCGGCCCTGGCGAGGTGCGGCATTTCGGACGCGGCGAACTGGTGATCGGCCCGGCCACGCCCGGCGAGGCGGCCGACCCGGCGCTGCGCGCGCGCCTGCAGGACATCGCCGCGCTGTTCGCCACGGCCGGCGTGCCGGTGCAGGTCTCGGACGCCGTGATGGACGAACTGTGGGCCAAGCTGCTGGTCAACTGCGCCTACAACGCGATTTCCGCCTTGACCCAGCAGCCCTACGGACCGATGGCGGCACTGGCGCCCATCCGCGAGTTGCAGGAGCAGCTGGTGCGCGAAGTGCTGGAGGTGGCCCATGCCGACGGCCGCGCGCTGGACCCGCAGCGTGCGCGCGCATCGGTGGAACAGATCGCGCGCAGCATGCCCGGCCAGCTGTCGTCCACCGCGCAGGATCTGGCGCGCGGCAAGCCCACCGAGATCGACGACCTCAACGGTCTGATCGTGCGCCGCGGCGCCGCGCTGGGCATCGCCACGCCGGCCAACCAGAGCCTGTACGCACTGGTCAAGCTGGCCGAGACCGCGCGGCTGCAACCCGGCGTCAGCGCGACGCCAGCGTGAGGAACAGCGGCAGCGACAACGCGCCGAGCAAGGTCGACAAGGACACCAGGCCGGCCACGTAGGGCCCGTCGCCGCCCATGCGCATGGCCAGCACGTAGGCGCTGGACGCGGTGGGCACCGCGGTGAACACCAGCAACGCCAGCACGTGCGCGGAGTCCAGCCCCAGGGCCAGCGCCAGGCCCCACGCGGCCAGCGGGATCAACAGGTGGCGAATGGCCAGCAGCCAGCCCGACAGGGCCCAGTCGCGATGCAGGCCCTGCAGGCGCAGGCCGGCCCCCACCGTCAGCAGCCCCAGCGCGATGGACGCTCCGCCCAGGCGGTCGAACACCGGCTGCACCAATTGCGGCAGGTGCAGGCCCAGCGCGTGCACGACCAGGCCGGCCGCGGTGGACACCAGCAGGGGATTGCGCAGCAACTCGCGCCACAGGCTGCGCCCGCCGTGGCGCGATAGCGCCCACACCGCCGCGGCATTGCACAGGGGCACGCCGAAGGCGATCAGCACGCCGACCCGCGACACCATGGAAGCACCGCCGATGCTGGCGGCCACCGCGAGCACGATGTAGGAATTGAAGCGAAACGCGCACTGCATCGCGCTGGAGGTACGCACCGGGTCCGCACGCAGCCACTGCGCGGACCAGGCCAGCGCGATGCCCACCGACAGCGCGCCGACGCCCGCCAGCACCAGGGCCGAGGCCGAGGCCAGCGTGTAGGTGGCCCCGACACTGGTGGAGAACAGCAGCGCCGGGAAGAGCACGTAGTAGACAAGGCGCTCGACCCCGCTCCACACCTCGCGTCCGAGCGGCGTGAGGTGCATCAGCGCGTAGCCCAGCGCGATCAGCGCGAAATCGGGAAACAGCAGCAGCGCGTTGTGCATCGAGGCGGCGAAAGAGGCGGTTCGACAACCTTTCAGCGTAGCAGGCGGCGCGAGCATGCGCACGCTTGCGTCGCGCACCGCCCGGCGACTCCCGCGCGCATGCCCTAGGATGCTTTCCAGCCCGGTGCGTACCGGGACCGAACAGGAGGGCATGCATGAGGATCTGCATCATCGGCGCCGGCGCGATCGGCGGACTGATCGGCGCGCGGCTGGCCGCCCGCGCCGGCTGCCAG
>JAJZGE010000297.1 GCA_021798675.1 Pseudomonadota bacterium
CCGATGCTGGCCACCGCCGGCACGCTGATTGCCACCGTCGATCTGCTCAAGGCCGCCGGCTGCAAGCGCATCAAGGGACTGTTTCTGGTCGCCGCCCCCGAAGGCCTCGCCCGCATCGAAGCGGTCCACCCGGACATCGAGATCTATACCGCCGCGATCGACCAGCGCCTCAACGAAAACGGCTACATCCTGCCGGGCCTCGGCGACGCCGGCGACAAGATCTTCGGCACCAAGCCCGGCTGAGGCTCAGCGCCCGAAGCGGTCGGTCGCCTCGATCAGCTGGTGCATGATGCCGGGCTCGAAGGCCGAATGGCCGGCGTCCTGCACGATGCGCAGGTCGGCCTCGGGCCACGCGCGATGCAGGTCCCATGCGCTGCGCAGCGGGCAGACCACATCGTAGCGTCCCTGCACGATCACCGCGGGAATATGGCGGATGCGCTCCACGTTGCGCAGCAGCTGGTCGTCATGCTCGAAAAAGCCGCCATGGACGAAGTAGTGGCATTCGATGCGCGCGAACGCCAGCGCGAATTCGTCCTCGGCGCTGGAGGCGATATACGAGCTGTCCTGCCACAGGAAGCTGGTGGCGCCCTCCCATACAGACCAGGCGCGCGCGGCATCGATGCGCGTTTTCGCATCAGCGCTGGTCAGCCGCCGGTGGTAGGCGCTCATCAGGTCGCCGCGCTCGACCGCTGGAATCGCGGCGAGATAGGTTTCCCATGCGTCCGGGTACAGCACGTCGCAGCCCTTCTGGTAGAACCACTCGAGCTCCGCGCGGCGGAGCAGGAAGATGCCGCGCAGCACCAGCTCGGTGACCCGCTCAGGATGCGTCTGCGCATACGCCAGCGCCAACGTGGAGCCCCACGAGCCGCCAAATACCTGCCAGCGCTCGATCGCCAGGTGCTTGCGCAGGCGCTCGATGTCGGCGACCAGATCCCAGGTGGTGTTGTCGGTCAGCTCCGCGTGCGGGGTGGACTTGCCGCAGCCGCGCTGGTCAAACAGCACGATGCGATAGACGGCTGGATCGAAGAAGCGCCGGCACTTGCTGTTGGTGCCGCCACCCGGACCGCCGTGCAGGAAGACCACCGGCTTGCCATGCGGGTTGCCGCTCTGCTCGTAGTACAGCGTGTGCAGCGCGGATACTGCCAGCAGACCGCTGTCGAAGGGTTCGATTTCCGGATACAGCGAACGCGGTGACGACGGCATGCGGGCTCCTGCAGAGCGGACGGAGAAGCGCGCAAGGCTAGCATGGCCGCATGCATGGACGCGCTCAGAGGACCGCGAACAGCTTGCCAGGATTGAGGATGCCGCGCGGATCGAACGCCTGGCGCACACCGCGCATCAGCGCGATCTCCGCCGCGCTGCGGGTGCTTTCCAGATACGCCAGCTTGACCAGGCCGATGCCATGTTCGGCCGAGATGCTGCCGCCATGGCGCTGCAGTGTCGCCGCCAGCAGCTTGGTGACGTGCTCGCACTGGGCGATGAAGGTCGGCTCGTCCAGCGCCTCAGGGCGCAGCACGTTGATGTGCAGATTGCCGTCGCCGATATGGCCGAACCAGATCACCTCGACCTGCGGGTATTCGCGCAGCAGCAGCGCCTGCATCTCATGCAGGAAAGCCGGCACCGCGCTGATCCGCACCGACACGTCGTTCTTGTAGGGCCGATGTGCGGCGAGGCTTTCGGTGATGCCCTCGCGCAACCGCCACAGCGCCGCGGCCTGCGCCTCGCTTTGCGCCAGCACACCATCGCTGACCCAGCCCTGTTCCACCGCGTGTTCGAACGCCGCCAGTGCGGCCTCGCGTGCCGGCTCGTCGATGGCGTCGAACTCGGTCACCACGTAATACGGATGATCGCCCTCGATGGCCCGCTGCGCGCCGTGCGCCAGCACGTGCCGTAACGCCTGCTCGGTGAAAAACTCGAACGCCTGCAGCGTCAGCCGTGCGCGAAACAGCGCGAACACCTGCATCAGCGCGGCCATGTCCGGCAACGCCAGCAGCATCACCTGCGACGGCGGCGGCGGATCGGTGAGCTTGAGCGTGGCCTCCACCACGATGCCCAGCGTGCCCTCCGACCCAACCAGCAGCTGGCGAAAATCGTAGCCGCTGGAGTTCTTGATCAGCCCGCGATTGAGTTCGAGCAGCTCGCCGTTGCCGGCGACCACTTTCAGGCCGGCAATCCACTCGCGCGTGTTGCCGTAGCGGATCACCCGGATGCCGCCGGCATTGGTTGCGATGTTGCCGCCGATCGAGCAGGAGCCGCGCGCCGCGAAGTCGACCGGATACAGCAGCCCGTGCCCGCGCGCCGCGTCCTGCACCGCCTGCAGGGTGATCCCGGGCTGCACCGTCAGTGTGCGATCGACCGGGCTGAAATCCAGCACCCGGTTCATCCGCTCCAGGCTCAGCACCAGCTCGCCGCGAGCCGCCACCGCGCCGCCGGAGAGGCCGGTGCGGCCGCCCGACGGCACGATCGCCACACGCTGCGCATTGGCCCAGCGCACGATCTGCTGCACCTCCTCGATGCTGCCCGGCAGCGCGATCGCCAGCGGCGCCGGCGTCCAGCGGCGGGTCCAGTCGCGGCCGTAGTGCTCCAGGTCGGCAGGTGCGGTGAGCAGGCGCAGGTCGGGCAGGCAACGGATCAATTCAGCGAGAAGGTGGTCGGACATGCAAGGGCTCCGGGATCTTCGTGCAGCCTGCCAGCCGCGTCGCGTCGCGTCTACTGTTGCATTGCCGCAATTCTTCCTCCGGCTCTGGCATAGTAATCACCTTGACCTGCCTGGAAGGCCATATGCAAACCTCGTATCCGCGACAAGACATCAAGGTGTTGATGCTGGAAGGCGTCAGTGCCAGCGCCGTGGAAAGCTTCCACCGCGCCGGCTACAGCCAGGTGGAGCTGCACAGCAAGTCGCTGCCCGAAGCTGAACTCAGGCAACGCATTGCCGATGCGCACATCGTCGGCATCCGCTCACGCACCCAGCTCAGCGCGGACGTGCTGGCGCAGGCCAAGCGCCTGATCGCCGTGGGCTGCTTCTGCATCGGCACCAATCAGGTCGACCTGACGGCGGCGCGCAAGCTTGGTGTGCCGGTGTTCAATGCGCCCTACTCGAATACACGCAGCGTCGCCGAGCTGGTGATCGCCGAGGCGATCATGCTCTTGCGGGGCATCCCGCAGAAGAACGCGCTGTGCCATCGCGGCGGCTGGACCAAATCGGCGGCCGGCAGCTACGAGACGCGCGACAAGGTGCTGGGCATCGTCGGCTACGGACACATCGGCACCCAGGTGGGCGTGTTGGCCGAGAGCCTGGGCATGCGGGTGATTTTCCACGATATCGAAAGCAAGCTTTCGCTCGGCAATGCGCGCGCCGTCTCCGGCCTGGACGAGCTGCTCGAACGTGCCGACGTGGTCACCCTGCATGTGCCGGAGACCCCCGCCACGCAGCTGATGATTGGCCCCTCGCAGCTGGCGCGCATGCGCGCGGGCAGCATGCTGATCAACGCGTCGCGCGGCAGCGTGGTGGATATCGCGGCGCTCGCCGATGCGCTGCGGCAGGGTCACCTGGCCGGCGCGGCGGTGGACGTTTTTCCGGTAGAGCCCAAGGGCAACGACGACGCCTTCGTCTCGCCGCTGATCGGCATGGACAACGTCATCCTGACCCCGCATATCGGCGGCAGCACGCTGGAGGCGCAGGACAATATCGGCATCGAGGTGGCCAACAAGCTGATCCGCTACAGCGACAACGGCTCCACCCTGTCGGCGGTCAACTTTCCCGAAGTCACCCTGCCCGAACATCCCCACAGCCGCCGGCTGCTGCACATCCATCGCAATGTGCCGGGCATGCTGTCGCGCATCAACGAGCTGTTTTCCTCCGGCAACATCAACATCGATGCGCAGTTTCTGCAGACCGATGCCGAGGTCGGCTACGTGGTGATCGACGTCACCGCCGACGCGGCGCAGGCCACCGCGCTGAAGACGCAACTGGCCGCGATCCCCGGCACCCTGCGCAGCCGGGTGCTGTACTGACCCGACACAACGCCGTCGCGGAAATCGGGTAGGGAGCCGGAATCTTCCGGCCCCCTCCCACACCACCGTACGTGCGGTTCCGCATACGGCGGTTCACGAGTGACGCTGAAGATACCGGCTGGTGT
>JAJZGE010000298.1 GCA_021798675.1 Pseudomonadota bacterium
GCTGCAGCCTCGTCTGGTGCTGCCGGTGGCGGCCCAGATGTGCGACGGCGGCGGCGACGATGCGGCGCGCAAGGCCGACTGCCTGCGGCTGGGCAAGCTGCTGGAATGGGGCTCCAGCCCGTTGTCGCGCTCGTTGGGCCTGCACCTGTGCGAAGTGCTCGGCGACCCTGCCGAGCAGGCTTCCGCGCGGCGGCAGCGCCGCGACCTGACCTGGCAGGTGCAGAACTACTCGCAGCTGGCGCTGCGGGCGCAGGACGACCCCGCGCTGGCACAGCTGCTGCTGGCCACCGCCCGGCAGGGCGGCACCGAGATGGCCCAAATCACCGCCGTGCTGCGCGGCCGCGGCATCTCGCTGACCGCGCCGGGCAGCTGGCAGCCGCCATCCGCCGACGCCGCGCAGGACACCTCGGCGTCGGCACACTCCCCTTGATCGCGCTTAGCGGTTAGGCTTGCGCCAACCTTCGCGACGAGGTGTCCCATGCTTACGACGCTGGTGGCAAGCAGCAAGGGCGGGTGCGGCAAGAGCACGCTGGCGACGCAACTGGCGTCGCACTGGGCGCAGGCCGGGCAGAACACCGCCATCGCGGATGCCGATCGCCAGGGTTCCAGCTACCGTTGGGCCGGACGCCGGCCCGACAACGTGCCCGGCGTGCTCGGCCTGGAAGGCAGCCGCAAGGCGCTGCAGAAAGTGCCCGCCGACACCCGGCAATTGCTGATCGACACGCCGGCCGGTGTCGGCGAACGCGAACTGGAGCCGTTCGTCGAAATCGCCAGCGTGCTGCTGGTGCCGGTGCTTCCATCCAGCTTCGACCTCGACGCCACCCTGCATTTCCTCGGCGAGCTGCAGGCGATCAAGCGCATCCGCAACGGCAAGTTGCCGGTGGCACTGGTGGCGAACCGGCTCAAGCCGTGGACGCACGCCAGCCAGGACGCGGTGCAGCAGCTCGCCGCCGAGTCGCCGTTCCCCATCGTCGCCCAGTTGCGCGACAGCCAGGCCTACGTGCTGCTTGCCTCGCTCGGCAAGGGCATCTTCGACTACCAGTCCGAACAGGTGCGCAGCCATCAGGAAGACTGGAAGCCGCTGTTGCGCTGGATCAAGCGCCAGGCAGCCTGAGCGCGCCACGCCCATCACCATTCACGGAGTCCTCCATGCACGAACTGATCCTGCTGCGCCATGCCGAAGCCGTGTCCGCCGACGGCGGCGACGACCGCCAACGCGGGCTGAGCGCGCATGGCCGGCGCGAAGCGGAGGATGCCGGCACGTGGCTGGTCAACCACGGCGCCCGGCCGCAGCGCGTGCTGTGTTCGCCGGCACGGCGCACCATGGAGACCGCGCAGCTCGCGCTGGCCGCGCTGGCCGATGCACCGTCGCCGCTGGAAGCCGGCGAAATCTACGATGCCACGCCGGGCGAACTGCTCGCCCTGCTCGACCAGCACGCCGATGCCGGCACCGTGATGCTGGTGGGCCACAATCCCGGCATCGAGCGACTGGTGGCGCTGCTGGTGGAAGGCCGTTCGGACGAATTCCGCGGCATGCCGCCGTGCGGACTGGCGGTGTTGCATCTCAGCGGCGCGCTCGAGCCGGCCTGTGCCCGCCTCGACGCGTTCTGGTCCCCGCGTTGAATCCGTCCCCCGCCACCGCCGCCCGCCGGCGGTGAACGAAACCGCCCCGGCCCTGTCTCATCGCGGCCTGCCCGGGGCCTGACGCCTCGCCGACTCCACCGTACATGCCGTTCCGCTGGTTGCTTCCTCCCCTGCTGCTGCTCGCCGTGCTGCTGCAAGGCTGCACGCTGAGCCGCGCCCAGATCCGCGAAGCCGGCGCCATCGTCGCTGCCAGCCCTGGCCGCGCGGACACCTGCCACCAGGCCGACCGCTGCGCCCAGCCCTCGCCCTTGCTGGCCGCCGCGCAGCAGGCGCTGGCCGACTCCACGCCCAGCCACCCGGTCAACACCGTCACCCTGCTGGACGACAGCGAGGCCGCACTGGCGGCGCGCATCAGCCTGATCCGCGCCGCGCAGCACAGCATCGACGTGCAGACCTACATCTGGGACGAGGACGACATCGGCCAGCTGGTGCTCAACGAGCTGGTACAGGCGGCGCGGCGCGGGGTGAAGGTGCGCATCCTCGCCGACCAGCTGTTCTCCTTCGACAACCTCGGCCTGCTCGACCGGCTCGCGCGAGTCAGTCCCAACCTCCAGGTGAAGCTGTACAACCCCACGTTCCGGGACGCGCAGACACCGCCGCTGGAGTTCGCCGCCGGCATCCTGTGCTGCTTCATGAAATTCAACCAGCGCATGCACAACAAGCTGTTGCTGGTGGACAACACCATCGGCATCACCGGCGGGCGCAACTACCAGAACCGCTACTTCAACTGGGACCCCGACTTCGACTATCTCGATCGCGACGTGATGGCGGGCGGCCCGGTGGGCAGGGAGATGGCCGCCAGCTTCGCGCTGTTCTGGCACCACAAGCGCTCGGTGCCGCTGATCCGGCTGCGCGACGTCAATCGGCGCATCCGCAGCGACAGCGCGCCGCCCGGCTGGCCCGCGCCGCACTACACGGACCCGGCGCGGGTGGCGCGCGTGCAAGCGGAGGCGGAGGATCCCGACTGGCTCGCCGCCTGGATCGGCGACGACACCCTGCACGTGAGCAAGGTGAACTACTTCAGCGACCTGCCGGCCAAGACCGACGAACCGACCCGGCGCAGTGCCCATGAACTCACCGCGCACCTGATGAGCATGGTCGCCAGTGCCAAGCACGAGGTGGTGCTGCAGACGCCCTACCTGGTGATGAGCAGCCGTGCGCAGTCCATCTTCAAACGCCTGCACAAGCACAAGCCGCCGCCCGCCATCATCGTCTCCACCAACTCGCTCGCCGCCACCGACGCGTTCGCGGTCTACGCGCTCTCCTACAAGCACCGCCGCCGCTACCTCACCGAGTACGGTTTCCAGATCCACGAGCTGAAGCCACACGCGGACAGCGCCGAGGAGGCGTTCGAGGAAGCGAACGAGGCCAGTGACGAAGGCCCTGCCGGACAGCCCATCGCGCCCACGGGGAAGCGGCGGCGCCACTTCCCCGGCAACGAGCGCCGCCCCGGCCTGTTCGGCAGCCACGGCAGCAGCAACCGTCCGGCGCCGCTACGCAGCACCGGCCGCCGCTTCAGCCTGCACGCCAAGTCGATGGTGGTGGACGACCGCTTCGCCATGGTCGGCTCGCACAATTTCGACCCGCGTTCCGACCACTACAACACCGAGGCCGGCGTGATCGTGCAGGATCCGCGCTTCGCCAGCGAGGTGCGCGACTCCATCCTCGAGGACACCTTGCCGCAGAACGCCTGGACCATCGCCAAGCGCAAGCCCGGCATCCCCGTGCTGGGCGACCTCAGCCTCGCCATCGGCAACCTCTCCTCGCGCCTGCCGCTGTTCGACCTGTGGCCGTTCCGCTACGCCACCAGCTACGAGATCAAGCCCGGCTGCGCGCCGCTCGCCCCCGACAACCCGAAGTTCCAGCAGTGCTACACGCCGGTCGGCGACTTCCCCGACGTGGCGCTCTCGCCGAAGCTGATCTACACCCGGCTGATCACCGCGTTCGGCGCGGGAGTGAAGGGCATCCTGTAAGGCCCATCTGCGACCTCCCGGCACCAGGCACCGGGAGGTCGCGCACACGCCGGCGCGTCAATGCGCGGCGGGGCTGTAGCGCAGGGTCAGGTACCAGCTTCGGCCGGGTTGGTTGAAGTAGTACACGGTCTCGTAGTGGCGGTCGAAGGCATTCGCCAGCCTGGCCTCGACCTGCCACTCCGGCGTGAAGTGCCAGCTCGCGCGAAGCGCCAGCGTGCTGTAGCCGCCGAGGCGGTGCGTGTTGGCGGCATCGTCGTAGCTGTGCCCCGCGGCATACCAGGTGGCGCCCAGGCCCAACGCGTCGAAGCGGCGGTCGAGGTCGATGCGCGCCATGCGCTCCGGCCGGCGCGGCAGCAGGTTGCCGCTGTTGGCGTCCGCGGTGGCGTTGCCGACGTCCTTCGGCTGCTGCAGTGTGAGGTAACCCTGCAGCTGCCAGCCGTCGAGGTTCGCGCCGGCCTGGCCTTCCAGGCCGCGGATGCGCGCCTTGCTGACGTTGAACGGTACGTAGTTCTGGCTGGG
>JAJZGE010000299.1 GCA_021798675.1 Pseudomonadota bacterium
GGCCGGACTGCCGCATGTCCATCCCTGCGGCCGGGTCCGGGGCCAGTGTACGCAGATGTATCCGTGCATGTGTTGGAAACCCTTCCGCCACGAGGCGGAAGGGGATGATTCATTGCGCCAGGATTGCGCCGTAGTGGCCCTCCACGCTCAGCGTGACGTCGCCGTTGCTTACGGTGTACTTGTTGCCGGTGATCAGGTCGGTGATCTGGCTGCCGTTGGTCATGCTCTCCTCGTACACCGGTACCGTCACCGTCTCGGTATTGCCGGTGCCGTTGAGCACCACCGCGATGCGGTTGTTCTGGTCGAAGCGGGCGAACGCGTAGATGTCGTGGGTGTCGTCGGCCAGCAGGGTCATGAACGAGCCGGTGCGCAGCGCGGGGTACTGGTCGCGGATGCGGATCAGCTGCTGGGTCAGCGCCACCGCGGCGTTGCCGGTGGTGGCCTGGCTCCAGTCGAAGGTGCGGCGGTTGTCCGGATCGGCGCCGCCCTGCATGCCGTACTCGTCGCCGTAGTAGATGGTGGGCGTGCCGACGTAGGTCATCTGGAAGAACAGGCCCAGGTAGGTCTTCCAGATGTCGCCACCGCAGCGGGTGGCGAAGCGCGAGGTGTCGTGGCTACCCAGGAAGTTGGTCATGGTCTGCTGCACGTCGACCGGCAGGTCGGCGCGCGTGCCGTGCAGCCAGCTGTCGAGCTGGCTGGGCGAGAGCGAGGCGCTGTTGCCGCTCTCGTCCACGCCGCAGATCCACTCGGAGATCGGCTGGGTGAAGCCGTTGTAGTTCATTGCGCCGTCCCACTCGGCGCCGTCGTCCAGCCAGGACGAGGCGTCGCCCCAGTACTCGCCGACGATCGCGGCGTTCGAGTTCACCGATTTCACCGCCGTGCGCAGTTCCTGCATGATCTGGTGGTTGGTGGCGTCGCTGCCGTTGTTGCCGCCGGCGTCGAGGTACTGCGCCGCGTCCAGCCGCCAGCCGTCGATGCCGTAGGGCGGCGCCAGGTAGGTCTGCACCACCGAGCCGGCGTTGCCGTAGATCTGGTTGCGGGTAGCCGAGCCGCTGGCGCCGTAGTCCAGCTTGGGCATGCTGGAGATGCCGAAGAACGTGGAATAGCTGCCGGGCCAGGTCTGGAAGGTGTAGTAGCTGTAGTACGGGCTGGACTGCGACTGGTAGGCGCCCTGCTGCGGGCAGCTCAGCGCGCCGTAGGTCTGCGCGCCGAACCAGCAGTTGCTGTCGCCGCTGTGGTTGAAGACGCCGTCCAGGATGAGGTAGCCGGCCGGACCGTTGCCGGAGCTGTGGATGTCGCTGATCAGTTGCTGCAGCGTGGCGTTGCTGCCGAAGGCCGGGTCGACCGTGTAGTAATCGGCGGTGTCGTACTTGTGGTTGGTGGGCGACTCGAAGATCGGGTTGAGGTAGATGATGTCGGCGCCCAGCGTGTTCTTGATGTAGCCCAGCTTCTGGTCGACGCCGGCGAGGTCGCCGCCGAAGAACACTTCGCTGTTGCAGCCGCTGACGTTGGCGGTGACGCTGGTGCCCCAGGCGTGCTGCTCGGTGGCACAGCCGGCGTAGGTGTACTGGCCGTTGGTGACGTCGTTGGCGGTGTCGCCGTCGTAGAAGCGGTCGGGGAAGATCTGGTACATCACGCCGTTCTTCATCCAGTCCGGCGTCTTGAAGCCCGGGATGATGAAGAAGTCGCCGGATGACGGTTCGCTGCTGCTGATGCCTGCGGCGTTGTACCAGGCGGTGGCGGTACCGTCATTGATCTGGAAGCGGTAGTACTTCTCCGAGCCGCTGGCCGGGATGGTGCCCTGCCACAGGTCGTAGGTGCCGGTGGCATCGTTGGCCACCCAATGCATCGCCACCCAGTGGTACTGGCCGTCGGCGCTGTCGTAGTACTTGATGTTGGCGCTGGTGATGTCGCCCTTGTAGGTGCGGAACGTAAGCGTCACCGGCGTGCTGGCGGTGGGTTCCGGGGCGCTGTCGTACAGCGGACCCTGGTCGTGGAACAGGCCGGCCCATTCCACGTTGTTGTCGTTGCTGGCGGCGCATGCGGCGCTGCTCCACAGCGATGCGCCGGACAAGGCCAGCGTCAGGCACAGTGCGAGCGGCAGCCTGCGCAGGCCGCGGCGCGCGCGCTTGGTCGGATATGTCATCGGAACCCCTCCTGGATCGGACTGGACGAATGCCGCCACGCTGGCCGGGGCCCAGGGCCGGCGTCTCCTCGCGTGACGGCGATGGTGGCCATGTCCGGCCGTGAAGCTCCCGTGCGCCGCGCGCTCGTGCGCGCGGCGCCATCCCTCGTCAATGCGCTGCCACGCCGTGCAGGGTCAGCGTGCGGGCCGCGCCCGCGTCGAGCTTGAGCACGGTCAGCGGGCCATAGCGGTCGCTGCCGGTGACCCAGCCTTCGCCACCGGCGGCGGCCAGCTCGGCCGGCGTCGCGTAGTGCTGCAGCGTGGCCTGGCCGGCGGTGATGCTGGCGGCCGCGATGCCGTGCACGCGCACCAGCCAATGGCGCAGGGCGGGGCGGTAGCTGCCCTGCGGCGCCGCGGCGCTGAAGCTCACGGTATCGCCGCTGCGCTGCGTGGCGAGCCGCTGCAGGTAATAGTCGCCGTGCTGGTAGGCGTAGGTCTCGCCGTCGTCGTCGTAGTAATCGAAGTGGCTGGCTGCGGCGGCGGGGAACACGTCCACGGCCACGGTGGCGACCGGGTGTTCGCCGACGTAGTCCATCACCGGCTGGGTGGGAATGATTGCGCCGGCGCGGATGAACAGCGGGATGTCGCGCCAGGTCTTCGCGTCCGTCGCCACGGTGATGGTCTGGCCGCCCGGGTAGACCTTGCCGGTGGCCCAGTCGGTCCAGCTGCCGGCGGGCAGGTAGATCCGCTTCGCGGTCTGGCCCTGCTTGACCACCGGCGACACCAGCATCCAGTCGCCGAACAGCCACGCGTCCACGTCGTTGCGCGCGTTCGCGTCGTGCGGCCAGGCGAAGGCCAGCGGCTGCACCAGGCCCACGCCCTGCACGCTGGCGCGGTGCTGGTAGCTGTAGATGTAGGGCAGCAGTGCGTAACGCAGGCGGATCGCCTGGGTGGCCGCGGCTTCGGCCACCGGGCCGTAGCGCCACGGCTGGCGCTTTTCGTTGAACTCGCCGTGCACGCGGAAGATCGGCGTGAACGCGCCGAACTCGATCCAGCGCGCATAGTTCTCGTCGGAGGGGTGGCCGTGGAAGCCGCCACCATCCATGCCCCACTGCATCTCGCCCACGTCGATGGCGCTGAGCATGCGCTCGCGCTGGCCGGCCATGCTGGCGAAGCCGGTGGGGATGTCGCCCGACCACAGGCCGTAGGCGTAGCGTTGCGCGCCCAGCCAGAAGTCGCGGTTGATCGACCACACGCGCAGCTTGGAATGTGCGCGCTGGCCGTCGTAGGTGGCGCGCTGCATGTTGAGGAACTGCGTGTTGCTCTTGGTGGTATCGGCCTCGTCGTTCCAGAAGCCGACGATGCCGGTGTCGAAGCTGTGCTGCAGGTGCGGGTTGAACCACCACGCGCGCGCGGCAGGCTTGTCGAAGTCGATGTCCTTCACCGGCAGATGCGAGAAGTAGTCGGGGCTGGCCTTCTCGCCGGGCAGCCACAGGTCGTGCGCGGTGGCGTAGCGGCCTTCCACCGTGTCCACGTGCACGCGCGGCTTCATGATGCCGGTCATGTGCACGCCCAGCGCGTCCATGTCGGCCTTCAGCTTGCCGGTGGGGCCATCGGGGAATTTCTTGGCGTTCCAGCGGTACTCGCCCCAGTCCTTGCCCCAGTCCTTCCAGTCGAAGTCGAAGGTGAACGCATCGAGCGGGATGTGCTTGGCGCGGTAGGTGGCGACGATGCCGCGGAATTCCTTCTCGTCGATGCCCCACTGGCTGTTGATGAAGCCGTTGGCCCACTTCGGGAACATCTGCGCGTGGCCGCTGAGGTCGGCCAGTTCGCCGAACAGCTCGGCGGGCGTGCCGGCGAGGATGTAGTAGTCGGCGTCGGGCCGCGCGAACTTGTCGACGGTGATGCGGCCCTGCGCGAGGTCGAAGTCCGCGCCGTCGCAGTCCACCAGCACGCCATAGCCGGCGGTGCTCCATACGAAGGGCGCGCCGGGATGGCCCTG
>JAJZGE010000300.1 GCA_021798675.1 Pseudomonadota bacterium
GCGGCGCAAGGCGTGGCGCGCGCGCCGGCGCGAACGCCGCGCGGCGCGGCGGCTGGCCAGCGCGTGATGCGGGTCAGCGGCCATGCTTCCGACCGCCCGGCCTGCCGGTCTTGCCTCACAGCGGCGCAAACAGCTCGGCCAGATCGCGCTCGTTGAAGCGCAGCTGCTGGGTGGCGCCGCCGCCTTCGAGCACGGCGCGGGCGAGTTCGGCCTTGCGCCCCTGCATGGCCTGGATTTTTTCTTCCACCGTGCCGGCGCAGATCAGCCGGTAGACGAACACCGGCTTGTCCTGGCCGATGCGGTGGGCGCGGTCGGTGGCCTGTGCCTCCACCGCGGGGTTCCACCACGGGTCGTAGTGGATCACGGTGTCGGCGGCGGTGAGGTTGAGGCCGACGCCGCCGGCTTTCAGGCTGATCAGGAACACCGGCACGGCGCCGCTCTGAAAGCGCTTGACCAGCGCGCTGCGATCCTTCGCGGGGGTCTGCCCGGTGAGCATCTGGTAGGCGACGCGGCGTTTGTCCAGCGCCGTCTCGATCAGCGCCAGCATCTCGGTGAACTGCGAGAACAGCAGCACGCGACGGCCTTCGCCGAGCAGGCCATCGAGCAGGTCGAGCAGGGCGTCGAGCTTGGCGCTGGCCTTGATCTTTTTCGCGCTGGCCAGCTTCACCAGGCGCGGGTCGCAGCAGGCCTGGCGCAGCTTGAGCAGCGCGTCCAGCACGATGATGCCGGACTGCGCCAGGCCGCGTTCGCGCACCGCCTGCTGCACGCGCTCGTGCTGCGCCAGGCGCAGCGTTTCGTACAGCGCGCGCTGGTCGCCGGCCAGCTCCAGCATGTGCACGATCTCGGTCTTGGCGGGCAGCTCGGTGAGCACGTCGTCCTTGCGCCGGCGCAGCAGCAGCGGGCCGATGCGGCGATTCAGCCGCTGCTGGCGGTCGGCATCGGCGTGCTTCTCGATCGGCGTGCGATAGAGCTTGGTGAATTGCCGCTGGCTGCCGAGCAGGCCGGGTTCCACCGCGTCGAACTGCGCCCACAGTTCACCCAGATGATTTTCCAGCGGCGTGCCGGTCATCGCCAGCCGGCGTGTGGCGGGGATCTCGCGCACCACCTGAGCGGCCTGGCTGCTGGCGTTCTTGATCGCCTGCGCCTCGTCCAGCACCAGCAGGGTGAAGCGCTGGGCCAGCAGTTGCTCGCGGTCACGCGGCAGCAGCGGGTAGGTCGTGATCACCAGGTCGTGCGCGGCGATCGCGTCGTAGCGGTCGGCACGGTCGGCGCCGTGGATCACCAGCACCTTCAGCGCTGGCGCGAAGCGCGCCGCCTCGTCGCGCCAGTTGCCGACCAGGCTGGTCGGCGCCACCACCAGCGCCGGCTGCTGCAGCCGGCCGCGCTGCTTTTCGCCGAGGATGTGCGCCAGCACCTGCACTGTCTTGCCCAGCCCCATGTCGTCGGCGAGGATGCCGCCGAGCCCGGCCGCGCCGAGAAAGTCCAGCCATGCCAGGCCTTCGCGCTGGTACGGCCGCAACGTGGCCTTGAAGCCTTTCGGCGCCCTGGCGTCGCGGGTGGCGCTGGGCAGCAGGTCGAGCTGGGCGTGCAGCAGCTCGCCGCCGCGCCAGCTCAGCTGGGCGCTGCCGGCCATTGCCTGCAGGGCGTCGGCGCGGGTGCGGTGCAGGCGCAACGCGCCGTCGCCTTCGAGCCATTCCAGCAGTGGCTCGATCAGCGCGCGCAGGCGGCTGAGCGGGATCTCCACGCTGCGGATCTCGTCCAGCGCGATGCGCCAGCTGGCATCCTTTTTTTCGCGCGCCGGTGCCACCCGCGGGAAGGCGGGGTCGTTCAGCATGCGGCGCAGCAGCGGCAGCAGGTCGATGCGCTCGCCGCCCACGTCGATGCCCAGGCTGACGTCGAACCAGTGCTGGCCGGCGGGCTGCACGTCGGCGTGCCATTGCTCGATCGCAACCTGCCGCTGCTGCGGGAAATCGTCGGCGTACTCGATCCGGAAACCGTCGCCGACGAGCTGTTCGATCACCGGCTGCCACGCGCTGGCGGGCAGCGCGGCCCTGTTCGGATGGGGCTGCAGCAGCAGGTCGTCCGGCCGGGTCAGCCGCGACGAAATGCCGCGCGACTCCGAGTGCCAGCCCACGGCACTCAAGCCCGCGCGCTGCAGGCGCTGTGCGGCCTGTGCTTCGGCGGCCAGCTGGCGGTGGATTTCCAGTACGCGGCTGCCGTGCAGGCGGCGCACATGCAGCTGCGGCGTGTCGGCAGGCAGACGGATCGCGTCGTAGTCGAATGCCAGCCGGGCGATGCCCAGCGCCACTGACGGCTTGCCGCGCGCCGGCCGGGTGGCCACCACGCGCAGCTGCAGCACCGGCACCGGTGAGGTGTCGATGATCTGCAGCGGTGTGCGCGCGTTCGGCGGCGGCAAGGTGATGCCGATGGGTTGCTGCAGGCGCTGGCACAGCGCGGGCACCTGTTCGGGTGGCAGCAGCGGCGCCTCGTCCAGCGCCGCAACCAGTGCGGCATCGCCCTCAACCAACCCGAAGCGCTGCAACTGCGGCAGCACGTACCACAAGCGATGTCCGCGCAGCAGCGTGACCGGTGTGTCGGCGCTGACGGTGGCCTGCAGGCGCTGGCTGCCGTCGGCCTGGTCGCTCCACTGCAGCTGCAGCGGCAGCGACTCACCACGGCTCAGCGGCACCGCGCCGCGCTCGTGGTAGGCCGGGTAGTGCGCCAGCACGGTGGTCAGCGCGGCCTCCTGATAGGCAGCGTGCAGCGTGATCCAGCTCTGCCCGATTGCGTGGGTGTGCTGCTCCTGCAGCAGCAGCGCCAGCGCCGGCACCGCCTCGGGCGGCCAGCCACCGATCGGGGTCGGCACGGGGCCGTGGCGGGGATCCAGTCGTAGCGGCTGCGGATCGACCAGGCTGCCGCCCGCTCTGGTCTTGCCGGATGTGCCGAGCCGCGCGCGCAGCCAGACCAGGTTGACCAGCAGCGCGGGCAGCGTGCCGTGCTGACTGGCGCGCAGCAGCACGCCGAACTGCCGCTCGGGCGATGCCTCCAGTCCCGGCTGGCGCAAACGCTCGAGCTGGCGCAGCCAGCGGGTCCATTCGGCCAGTGCGTCGGGCGGTCTGACTGCCGGCGTGGCTTTCAGCGCCTTCATCCAGGCCGGCGCCGGCGTCGTCGCGGCGCCGCCGGGCCAGAATTCGCATGGCGTGGCGGTGGCCATCATCATCAGCGCGGCGGCGTGCTTGCAGTCCATGCCCACCGGGCAGCTGCAGTCGCTATCGAGGCTGAGCTGGCCGTTGGCTACCCGCAGCTGGATGGTGCACTGGTACGGCTGGCGCTGGCTGCCGCGCACGGCGCCAGTCAGCACATCGGCGCGCTCGCCTGGCTGATGCCGCAGCTCCACCACGTGGCCCTTGTTGTGGTACACCGCAGCGCGCGCGAAGGTGCGATCGTCGAACGCATCCTCCCACGGCTGCTGGTCGAGCAACTCCTGCAGCGTAAGCGTGTTCATCAGCAGTGGCATGGCCGGGTGCAGGGAGACCAGGTATTTTCGCACGCGGGTGAGCACGGTTCGCGCGTGATCGAGGCCGGCCCGCTGTCCCGCGGGTGCCGTTCGCAGGACGTCCGGGCGCCTGGATTGCGGCGGGGCGGAAGTTCCGGTGATGCAGCCGCTGGGCTCCAAACGCTGCGTTTGTGCCCCGGTGGGTGCTAAAATCATCGGAGATGCCTGGCCTGAGGTGGCCATCGGTGCCGGTTGCGGATCGCGCTGCAATTCCATCCCGGCGCAAATACGTGCAAGCTACGCATGACGCACAGAGCGCTCAGCGCCGCTCTGTGGGTCGAAACCGGTCCGATCCGATCTGATGCGGAGGATTTTTGTTGAAAATCCCCGTCCGTCCTTAAATTTTTGAGCAGGAGTTACCCATGAATAAGATGATTCGCCAGACCCTGATGGTCAGTTTGACCCTGGCTGCCGTGTTGGCTCTCGGCGCATGCAGCAAGAGTGACGAGTCCGCCACGCAGACGCCGGCGGCCGCCGCCACTGCAGCTGCTCCGGCACCGGCCGCCACCGCGCCTGCCGCCGCACCCGCCGCCGCACCGGCCAGCACTGCTGCC
>JAJZGE010000301.1 GCA_021798675.1 Pseudomonadota bacterium
GCCCGCCGCGCCGTGCTGGTGGTGGGCGGCGGCGCCGTGGCGGAGCGCAAGGCGACTGCCCTGCTGGCGGCGGGGGCGCAGGTCACCGTCGGCGCGCCGACGGTGACGCCGGGCCTGCAGCGTCTGGTTCGGCAGGGTCGCCTCGCCCATCGCGCCGGCGAGTTCTCGCCGGCATGGCTGGACTACGCATGGCTGGTGATCGCCGCCACCGACGACCATGCACTCAATGCCCGTGTCGCCGAGCTGGCCGCGCTGCGGCGCGTATTCGTCAACGTGGTGGACGATGCCGGGCTGTCCAGCTTCCAGGTGCCGGCGGTGATCGACCGCGCGCCGCTGGTGGTGGCGATTTCCAGCGGCGGCGCGGCCCCGATGCTGGCGCGGCTGGTGCGCGAACGGCTGGAGACCCTGCTGGACCACTCCCTGGGGCCGCTGGCGCAACTGGCCGCGCGCCTGCGCAAGCGCATTCGGCGCCGCCATCCGGATCTCGCCGCGCGACGACGCTTCTACACGCAACTGTTCACCGGGCCGGTGGCCGCGCTGCTGCGCAAGGGGCAGACCGCGCAAGCCGCCGCTGCCGCCGAACAGGCGCTGCGCGCCGCGGTCGTCGAGCCCGCGGGTTCGGTGGTGCTGGTGGGTGCCGGGCCCGGCGATCCCGGGCTGCTGACGTTGCGTGGCTTGCGCGCGCTGAACGAGGCCGACGTGATCCTGCACGACCGACTGGTGAGCGCCGAGGTGCTGGAACTCGCGCGCCGCGATGCCGAACGCATCGAGGTCGGCAAGCAGGCCGGCAACCACCACGCCACGCAGGACGAGATCCACGCGCTGCTGCTCGAACACGCGCAGGCCGGGCGTCGCGTGGTGCGCTTGAAGGGCGGCGATCCCTTTGTGTTCGGCCGCGGCGGCGAGGAGCTGGAATTCCTGCGCGACCACGGCATCCCCTACGAAGTGGTGCCGGGTATTACCGCCGCGCTGGCCTGCGCCGCGCATGCCGGCGTGCCGCTCACGCATCGCGACCACGCGCAATCGGTGCGCTTCGTCACCGCGCATTGCCGCGAATCGCTGGACGTGCTGGATTGGCGCGCGCTGGCGCAGGAACGGCAGACGCTCGCGGTGTACATGGGCGTGGCCGGTCTGGCCGACCTGCAGCGACAGCTGCTGGCACACGGCCGCGCCGCGACGACGCCGTTCGCGCTGGTCGAGAACGGCTCGCGCACCAACCAGCGCGTGGTCACCGGCACGCTGGCCGACCTGTCCGAGCGCGCTGAGGCGCACGCGGTGCATTCGCCCGCCTTGTTGATACTGGGCGAGGTCGCGGTGATGGCCGGCCGGCTGGCCTGGTTCGGCGCACCGCCCGTGGGCGAAGCGCCGGGTGCGCCGCCGCGCTTGCGAACCGTCCGTGCCGCCCCGATAACCGCCCAACCCGTCCGCCGCCGCGCTTGACGAAACCATTGCATCGCCGCGCGCATGATCGCGTGCCGCCATCACCCGGAGCCCCACCATGATCTACGACAGCATCCTCGACACCGTCGGCAACACTCCCATCGTGCGCCTGCATCGCCTGGCGCCGAAGCACGTGGAGTTGTATGTGAAGGTGGAGGCGTTCAACCCGGCCGGTTCGGTGAAGGATCGCCTGGCGCTCGCCATCATCCTCGATGCCGAGCAGCGCGGTGCGCTCAAGCCCGGGCAGACAGTGATCGAGGCTACCTCGGGCAACACCGGCGTGGCGCTGGCGGCGGTGTGCGCGGCGCGTGGCTACCCGTTCGTGGCGGTGATGAGCGAAACCTTCTCGATCGAGCGGCGCAAGCTGATCCGCGCCTACGGCGGCAAGGTGCTGCTCACGCCCGCCGCTGCGCGCGGCACCGGCATGGTGGAGAAGGCGCGCGAGCTGGCCGAAAAGCACGGCTGGTTCTGGGCCAGCCAGTTCGAGAATCCGGCCAACCCGGCCTACCACCGCCAGACCACCGCGCCGGAGATCCTGCGCGACTTCGCTGGCCGCCGCCTCGACTACTTCGTCAGCGGCTGGGGCACCGGCGGCACGCTCACCGGCGTGGGCGAGGTGCTCAAGGTCGCGCGGCCGGACGTAAAAGTGGTCGCCACCGAACCCACTGGCGCCTCGCTGCTCGCCGGCAAGGAGTGGCAGCCGCACAAGATCCAGGGCTGGACTCCCGACTTCGTACCCGCCGTGCTTAACCGCCAGGTGGTCGACCAGCTGGTGCCGGTGGACGACATCGTGGCCCGCGACACCTCACGCGCGCTGGCGCAGAAGGAGGGCATCTTCACCGGCATCTCCTCCGGCGCCACGCTGGCCGCCGCGCTGCAGGTGGCCCAGACCGCGCCCGCGGGTTCGGTGCTGCTGGCCATGCTGCCGGATACCGGCGAGCGTTACCTGTCGACCTTCCTGTTCGAAGGCGTGAACGAAGGATCGGATGAGGTGGAGTGAGGCACGTTGGGGTGCCGGAAATCAGCCACGATGAATGGCGATGATGCCGTCGGAGACGGTCGTGCCTGAGCGCACGAAGATCCGGCGGCAATCACGACAAAGAGCAGGCACCCCATGCCCAATATCAGCCCTCAGACCCTGGTCGTCGCGATCCAGGCCGTGGCCGCCGAGATCCGCAACCTGCGTGCAGCGTTGGCGGAAGGCGGTGCCGAGCCGGAGGAGTACCAGCTCCTGGAGGGTCGCATCTGCGCTGCCGAGGATTTGAAGCGGGCCTACGACGAAGCGGCCCGGACCGTTCTCAACCTACCGTCCTACGATGGGCTGGTCGGGCGCTGACCGGGCGCATTCAACCCACCACGCGTGCCTTCCTTGCCAGCGAAGCCCGCGAATCCCACTCCGCGATCAGCTTCTGTCCCACCCGCGCCAGCGCATTGATCGCCGGCAGCAGTTCGCGGCCGAGTTCGGTGAGCGCGTATTCGGCGGACGGTGGTGAGGTGGCCAGCAGGCGGCGGCTGACCAGGCCGCGCGATTCCAGTTCGCGCAGGCGGGCGCTGAGCACGCGCGCGGAGATGCGCGGGATGTCGTGGCGCAGTTCGCCGAAGCGGCGGGGTTCGCCGCTGAGGTACCAGATCACGTTGGGCGCCCAGGCGCCGCGCAGCAGTGCCAGGCTTTCGGTGAGCGGGCAGGCCGGCGGCGGCAGGACCTTGCTCTTGCGTACGGGGAGACCCATGGGACGGCTCGCTGCTGGCGTGGATGGTTCGGTAACCGCAGGGTTACCGCATTCTGCGGAGGCCCGGCGGATACATGGTATCCAATGGTAACCATGGCGGCGTAGCATGGCGCGCCGGGCGCGCGGCTTCGGCCCATAGGCGCCCGTTTTCCGTCCCCCATCTGGAGTCATCGCATGAAGCTTTACTACTCCCCCGGCGCCTGTTCGCTTTCCCCGCACATCGTCGCGCTGGAGGCCGGCCTTCCGCTGCAGCTGGAGAAGGTCGACGGCAAGGCCAAGCGCACCGAGAGCGGCGCGGATTTCTGGCAGGTCAATCCCAAGGGCTACGTGCCGGTGCTGGAGCTGGACAGCGGCGAAGTGCTGACCGAAGGCCCGGCGATCGTGCAGTACCTGGCCGACCAGAATCCGGTCAGCGGGCTCGCGCCTGCCAACGGCACGCTGCCGCGCTACCACCTGCAGGAGATGCTGGGCTACATCAACTCCGAGCTGCACAAGAGCTACAGCCCGCTGTTCCGGCCGGACACGTCCGACACCGCCCGCGCCGAGCGCAAGGAGTACCTGGCCAAGCGCTACCAGTTCATCGAGAACGTGCTGGCGAAGCAGCCGTTCCTGCTGGGCGACACGTTCAGCGTGGCCGATGCCTACCTGTTCACCGTGACCAACTGGGCCAAGCACGTGCAGCTGGACCTGTCGGGCTTCCCGGCACTGCTGGCTTTCCAGCAACGCGTGGCCGAGCGGCCTGCCGTGCGCGAGGCGATGGAGGCGGAAGGGCTGGTGAAGAAGGCCCACGCCTGATACGCAGCGGGCCGCGCGTGTAAACGCGCGGCCCGCTATGCCTCGTTCGCTCGCAGCTTGCGGCAGCAACGCACGCGGTGCTGCCGAGCGTATGCGTTGGGGGTCAGATCTCCCGTGCCAGCCCTTCGGCCTGGCCGATGTAA
>JAJZGE010000302.1 GCA_021798675.1 Pseudomonadota bacterium
CCGTCCTGCCCTTGTTCAGCGACCGCGAACAAGCCGAGGCGGTCCGAGGCAACCGCACGATCGTCGCCATGACGGGCCGCGAGCTGTTGGAGTTGACCCGCGGTGCAACCCTCATGCTCAACCCCAACGGGGACCCGATCGTGCTCCATCCGGCCGAGGTGGACGCCATCCTCGCGGGGCGGTCGATCGGCAAGTACTCGCGCGAAGACCTCCGGGAGTCGGAGGAGGTGGGCACTTGCCCGCCCGCGTTCCCGACCGACGCCCTGACCCTGCTGCTGCGCGAACGTTTTGCGACCGAGCCTTCCGCGCGCGCCGCCTATCTGGTCGAGCTGCATCGCGGACCTGAGATGGCCGACGTCTCGCTGCTGCTCGGCATCGTCGCGGCGGCAGCCCACCAGCAACGGTTGCTGCAGCTCACGACCCTGTGGATCAAACCCGTGCTGGATACCTTGCCGATGCCGCTCATGATGACGTTGATGACCCCGGAGGAAGAACTCCCCGAGGTCTTCCATCACGGCATCCAGTTCTACGGAACCTGACGGCATCCTGGCGTTCTATGGTAAAGCCGGAGGAGGCGATTCCGACGCGGGTGCCATGCGTGGACGAGAAGAGCCGGGTGCAGGCGATCGAACGCACCCAACCGGTGTTGCCGATGGGATGGGGTTACCTCGAGGGCGTGACGCACGACTACAGTCATCAGAAGCCGGAGCGCCGCGCACTCGAGTGCAACTCCAGGGCCATTGAGCGCTGGAAGGGAACAATGGCTCCGGGTTATAAAACGCTGCGCGGTTGGGTGCCCACCACGTCTTTGCCGACGAATCGGGCTTTCTCTTGATTCCCACCCTCACCAAGACCTGGGCGCCGCGCGGGCAAACACTCATGTTGCGGCGATCTCGACACCGTGCTCAAGGATGGCGTGGTGGAACGGCTCCACCACAACTGTCGGCGTGGCTTACTAATCCGTAGTATAGGCTACACCCGGCGCACGGAAGAACGAGCGCAGCAGCATGAGCCGTGCATTGATGGCCTCGAGGTCGGCGTGCACGCGGCTGCGCGGGGATTCGTCGCGGCGCAGCGGCTTTTTCGCGACACCCTGCCGCTTGAGGCGATTCCAGACGAACTCGTCCGGGTTCAATTCGGGGGCGTAGCTGGGCAGGAAGTACAGCTCCAGCCGTCCGCGCAGGGATTGCACGTAATCGGCAACCCGCTTGGCCACGTGGGCCGGGTGGCCATCCAGGACCAGGAACACGTGGCTCTTGCGCCCGCGCATGAAGTGCCGCAGGAGTTCGACGAACAGTGTGGCGTTGCGCCGCTGGGTATACAGCTCGTATCAGAACCCCCGCGGGCATTGACCGCCGAGATGGCATTACCGCTTTGGCGGCCGCCGCCGGTGGCGATCTCCGGCGTCCGGCCCCGCAGGCCCCAAGTGCGGCCCAGCACTTGATCGGAGCGGACGCCGGCTTCGTCCAAGCAGAAAATCTTGGCGCCCCGGCGCTTGGCGCGGGCGCGCAACCGCGGAAACACCGTCTGTTGCCACCGCTCGATCGCCGCCGGATCGCGCTCGTAGGCGCGCCGCAGCGGCTTCTGCGGGGTGATGTCCAGTTCGGCCAGCAGCCGTCCGACCGCCGTCACGCCCAACCGGACGCCAAACCGCCGCTCAATCAACTCCGCCACAACTTGGCGCATCCACAGGCCAAAGTCGAACCTGATTCGCCCTGATCCTCAGCTTGCTCTCGCGTGATTTGCGACGCTGCAGGTCACGATGGCGACCTCTCCACCGAGGGCGCCGCCATGTCGATCAATCTCGTGCAGTTCCAGCAAGGTCTGTCGATGGTCGAATTCATGCAGCAGTACGGCACCGAAGCGAAAGCGTACCGCGCCCTGTACAAGGCACGCTGGCCGCAGGGCTTCCGCTGCCCGGCCTGTGACGACCGCCGGCGTTCGCGCTTTCGCCGCGGCCGGCAGGTTTACTACCAGTGCCGTGCGTGTCGGCATCAGACGACCCTGCTGAGCGGCACGATCTTCGAAGCCACCAAGCTGCCGCTGCGCACTTGGCTGCTGGCCATCCACCTGCTGACTGCGACCAAGACCAACATGGCGGCACTGGAGTTGAAGCGCCATCTCGGGGTGGACTACAAAGCCGCGTGGCGCATCAAGCACAAGGTGATGCAGGCCATGGCTGCGCGCGAGGCACCGCGCCAGCTCTCGGGCTTCGTGCAGATCGATGACGCCTACCTGGGCGGGGAGCGCAACGGCGGCAAGCCGGGACGCGGCTCGGAGAACAAGCAGGCGTTTCTGATCGCGGTGCAGACGGATGCAAACCTCGAGCATCCGACCCACGCGGTCATCGAACCCGTGCGCAGCTTCGGCGACGACAGCATCAAGGGCTGGCGGGCGCGGCATCTGGCGCCCGACGCCGAGGTCTTCAGTGATGGCTTGTTCTGCTTCCGCCGCTTCGCCGACGCCGGGTACGCGCATACGGTGCTGGAGACCGGCGGCGGCCGCGCCGCCTGTGAGGCCACGGGCGCGCGCTGGGTCAACGTGCTGCTGAGCAACGTCAAGCGCGCCATCAGCGGCAGTTACCACGCGATCCGACAGGGCAAGTACGCGCGCCTGTATCTGGCGGAAGCAGCCTACCGCTTCCGTAGGAGACTTCCCGTCAATACCGCCCACTTGATGCTCTTGCCTTGAGCTTTCAGGCTTTCGCTGGTCGTCGTGTTGTCCTCTTTGCTGCGTCGTGCGTGTCAGTGCGGTGCGGTGTTGCAACGTTGCCAGACTGCATTTCCGTAGACGGTCTTGTTGCATCGCTGCTGCTGATGCGGACCAGGGTAAAAACCGCGCCCGGAGACCTCATTCAACCGGCGGTGTCGTCGGTGTTTCGGGGATCGGCCGAAACGCGTTGGGACGTCCGACTCGTTAGTCAGGTTCTCTCCGGGTGGGTCCGACCCGTTGCTACCGCTTCGCGCTGACGTGGAACTGGTTCGTGGTGCCTCGGTTCACGCCATCGCGGCGACCGTGATCGCATGCTTGCCGGCCGGGCGCTGCACCATCGGGTGCTGCAGCCACGCGTCCGGATCGTAGGTTTCATCATGGGCCAGCATCGCCCACAGCTGCCGGGCGTGCTTGTTGGCGATGGCCACCAGCACCTTGCCGAAGGGCATTCGACACGCCATCTGACGGATCCATGTCTGCTCGGGCGTGGACTTTTCCACGCTGACCACCTTGGCGCGCTGCAGGCTGCTGCGCGCGCCCTGGATCAGCAGGGTGCGCAGGTACGCATCGCCGCGGCAGCTGATCGTGCCCAGCCGGGTGTGTCCGCCGCTGGAGTGCTGGGTCGGCACCAGGCCGAGCCATGCGGCCAGTTGCCGGCCGTTCTTGAAGTCCATCGCCGAGCCGAGACTGGCCACCATCGCATCGGCGGTGATCGGGCCGATGCCGATGATCGCGCGCAGCCGCACGCAGCGTGTGTCCTCCCGCACGTGGGCCTCGATGCGCGCATCGCACGCGTCGAAGGCCGTGCGCACCTGCGCCCAATGCGCTTGCAGGCCCCGGATCAGTTCCTTGAATTCACCCGGCAGCGCAGCGTGTTGATCCAGATCGGCCAGTGCCCGCCGCAACGCCACGTCGCTGTTGGCGATGATGATGCCGAACTCGGCCAGCAGACCGCGCAGGCGATTGCCGATGGCCAGCGATTCGGTCTTGTAGCCCTCGCGCACCCGATGCCATGCCAGTCGCGCCTGTTGCTCGACATCCTTCACTGGCACAAAGCGCATGTTGCCTTGGCGCGCCGCCGTGGCAATCGCCTCGGCATCGTTGCGGTCGTTCTTGGCCGTGCGGCTCATGCGGAACGGCGTCACGAACTGCGCCGCCATGATCCGCGGCTGCAGGCCATACTCCAGGCAGCGTCGCGCCCAGTAATGCGCGCCGCTGCACGCCTCCATCGCCACCACGGTGCCCGCCGGCACCCGCGCCAGCCACAGCGCAAACGCCTCACGCCCGAGATCCTGCCGCCGCTGCACGTGTCCGGCGCCATCCACCGCACACACCGAAAACACGCTCTTCGCCAAATCCACGCCGATGGTTATAGTGCTCATGGAGACTTAGATCG